>JAABRW010000439.1 GCA_011390695.1 Desulfotignum sp. | reverse complement strand
TATTTTATATATTGATGAAATGATACTTCAAAGCTGGTGAAATCAAAATATGCCATGACGGCCCTCCATGGGTTGGGTGGGGATTGTTGATAAAAGATGGATTTCTGATACCGGCAGACAGATGCCGGTATCAGGTATCAAGGGGTCAGAGTTTTCAGCACATCTTCCTTTCCTATGATGCCCACCAGTTTTTTGTTTTTTACCACCGGGATGGTGTGAAAATGTTTTTCCACCATAAGGCTTGCGATTTCACTCACCGGGGTGTCCGGTGCCACTGACACCACATCTTTTACCATGGCCTGGGCCACGGTGGTGGCAGCAATTTTGTGAAATTCTTCATTAATTTTTTTGGATGAGGACAAAGGAAAGATGGAATCCAGAATGGTGAAAATCGGGGGGACAGGCATATCTTTTTGCTGAAAGATCAGGTCGCTCTGGCACAGGATACCCACCAGTTCTTCTTTGTCATTGACCACGGGGACCCCGTTGATATGCTTGTCAAGCAGTATCCGCACTGCTTTGGGGATATCTGTGTCAGGGGTCACGCAGATAATGTTGGTTTCCATGATATCGCTTGCTTTGATCATGACGGTCTCCTTTTCAGAAAATGAGAATGCAGTGGTATTTACTATACATGAATTGATAATTTGTAACAAGCACAGAAAATGGCTGGAAAAAAATTGACTTTGCTGTTATTGGTGCACATTTTATGTTAAAATGATTTTGTTATGTCAGCCAACACCTTAACAGGAGGAATTTGTATGCAGATATCCATTACTTTCAAGAAGATCGAATCCTCAGATGCCCTCAAATCCTATGTACAGGAAAAACTGGAAAAACTGGAAAAAATGCTGGATGCCCCGGCAGACGCAAACCTTGTTTTGTCTGTTGAAAAAATACGCCATATTGCAGAGATCAACCTGAGCTGTGAAAAGCTTAAAATTCATGCAAAAGAAGAAGCAGAAACCATGTATTCCGCCATTGACGGTCTGGCTGATAAACTGCATATCCTGATAAAAAAGAACAAGGAAAAAGCACGACGCCACCTGGCAGGAGACAAGCAGACCATCAAAACAACGCCGGATCCGGATGCCCTGGCCCTGTAAAATAAGCAGGCCTGCTGCCTGTTTTTGATACCCGGACTGTCACCACTTTAAAAGCCTTGGGTTTCATGGTTTTTTGTGGGTGTCAGTGTCAACATCCGGGGCAGTGGGTGATCCTTCGGTATGGGTGTCTGAAGGTCCTGCTATATCCAGTATTTTGCCGTTCAGATAGTCTTTGGTCTGGTATTTTGAAATCTTCATCAATTTTTTGGTAATACCTGCCATTCTTTCCAGCTGGGACTGAATTTTTTTGATTCGCGGGTAATTGGGGTCTTGTACAGGCATATCCATCAGGATGAGTTCAAAATATCCTGATATGCTCATCAAGGGCTGGTTCATCTCATGGCAGACCGCACCGGCGAGTTCGAGTACCGCCTGGAGCCGGTCTTTTTCCCGGCTTATTTCTTCTGTTTCTTTTCTATCGGTAACATCCGTTAAAACCGATATTTTTTTATCCTCCATAAAACAGGACCGAAATTCAATGTATTTGGTTTCTCCACTTTTGCAGGTGATTTGAAATTCCCGCACATGGCTTGCTTCGAGACTGGATATATCATTGCCCCAGGTTTTCATCACTTTTTTTCGGTATGCTTTGTCAGGATAGGCTTTTTCAAACCACTGCTTTTTGGTTGGAATATCTTCAAGGGTATAACCGGTAATTTTTGTGAAACAGGAATTCACATAAAGATACCTGCCGTCATTGTCAACCAGGGAGATACCCTGAGGGGTGCTCTCCAGTATCATGGAAAGGGTTTCTCTTTCCTGTTTCAGTGTATTTTTAACACGTTCTTTCTTGTCCCTGATGCTGATGGTCTGCCAGGTGATATAGGCAGAAAGGGCGAGAACGAAAAGCAGGACAGAGGTGAATATGGTATTCAGGCCGTCGAGGATGCCGCTGACTTCAGCCTCCACATCTTCCATATATATGCCGGTTCCCACAATCCATCCCCAGGGTTCAAATTCTTTGACATAGGAAAGTTTGGGTACGATTTTGTGGGGGGCGTCTTTCCATTGCCAGTAATAATTTACATAGCCTTCCCCATGACCCATGACCGTTTCCACCATGGCCAGAAAGGGGTGGTTGGCCCGGAGATCTGTAAAACTGGTCAGGTCATTTCCTTCCAGGTCCGTGCTGTAAGGGTGCATGACCATGAAAGGGTGCATATC
The DNA here is from genome assembly GCA_011390695.1 of Desulfotignum sp. Next base: position 595 of record JAABRW010000439.1, on the reverse strand, counting down.
AATAATCCAGAAATAATCTTTGGCTTCCGCTCCATACCGCATATAGCGTATCTGTTCCATGGCCCTGGATTTTGCCTCAACCAGGGACAATTCACCAGCAGCAACCTGCTGCTGGTATTCAGACAACAGGCTGACGGCACTGTCAGTCAGTGTCTGGATCATCTCTTTTTTCTGGTCAATGAGATTGGTTTTCAGGGAGGGGATAAAGGCAAAGAAGATGCTTAAGACAAATACCAGGAAAACAGACCATATGGGAACAATAATATTAAACGGCTCTTTAAAAAGCTTGGATTTCAGACGATTTGTGGAGGTATCGGTCATATGCAATGATTAATGTAAACCAAATTAAGCCGGGGAAATTCCAGGCTGCCGGTAAACCAGCAGAAAAAGGATCACCCGCCGGGAATATACCCTGATACCGGGTCCTGGCGGGTGAAATTTAATATCTTAAGTGGTGGCTTTTTTTAAAAATCCATTCAATTGGGCCACATGCAGTTTTTCTTCCTTGATGATGTGATCCAGTTTGTCATGACCGTATTTGGGGGGTACCATGTCCTTGAGGCCCAGATAAAACAGGATGGATTCTTTTTCCAGA
>JAABRW010000438.1 GCA_011390695.1 Desulfotignum sp. | reverse complement strand
TCTCCTTGTTTAATCAATCATTGTTATAGTTAATTCCATAAAATACTTTTCCCTGCCGTGTCAAGGACATCTTGTCATTACCCGGGGCTGTCATATCCAGAATTCATATCCTGCCTGAAAAGTATTCTGCCGCTGCCGGCTGTCCTGGTCTGCCTTTGCACGCTAAAAATAATTTCTCAGCTTCAGTTCAAAAGGATGCGGGTTAAGGTATGTCTGGGACCTGAGCCAAGGCTGGTCATATTTTAACACATAGTGTTTGATCAGGGTCAAGGGAACGATAAGCGGAACATATCCGTCCCGATACTGGTCGAAATTGGATAACAGCTCCTGTTTTTCATCCTTTGTCAGATCATTTTTGAAGAAACCCATGGCGTGCTGGAGGACATTGATATTTTTTTTAATGGTGGTTTTTAAATCCAGGGCTTTGAGCAGGAGGACCTCATAGGCATCAAACAATTGTGCTGGAGGCAGGTGTTTGCCCTGGGCCACCAGTTTGCCCATCTGTCGGTAAATGTCCTGGCTGTGGGAAAGAATAAGCAGCTTGTTTTCAGTATGAAATACCACCAGTTTGCCCGGGGTGGGATTGTTTTCCAGAAACCGGCGCCACCGCTGGAAGGAAAAAATATTTTCAATAAAATGTTCCCGCAGCTTGGGATCATTGAGCCGGCCCGCCTCTTCCACCGGTATTCTGGGAAAATGCTGCGTAAAGGCCCGGGCAAAAAGGCCGGTGCCGTTGTTGCGCATCTTGCCGTCATCTCCGTATACCTTGATGCGGTAAAGACCGCTGCTGGGGGATTTGCTCTTGAAGATAAATCCGCACAGGTTTTCTTTTTCCAGGGCCGGCAGTTTTTTGTGTATCCAGGTGTGCATCTGCTCTGTGTGATCTTCTCCTGTTTTCCGGGTGACCAGCCGGGGATTTTCCGGGTCACCCACCAGGCGCAGGGAATCCCTGGGGGTGGGCATGCCGCATTCCACTTCCGGGCACACCGGCACATATTCAGCGAACAATCCCAGGGTCTGGGTGAGAAACCGGTCATGGCTGTGGCCCCCGTCATACCGGACAAGGTTGCCCAGCAGGCAGGAGCTGATGCCGATCTTGATGGGTGTTAGCACAGGGTCCTCCTGATTCAACGTCAAATGGTTAGCGGGTTGGGGCAAATCATATTCAGGGCAATCGTGTGGGCCCCATTCTATTGGCCAGTGTCCAACCCCGGAGGTATCCTGCATCCGGCCTGAGAACTGAGGGTTCTGACAGTCCTGATGCAGGATACTTCCGGGGGCTCCCGCCAGGGCAATCGCCTAAAGATATGACTTCAAACCTTTTGATCAAGCCCCCTGTGTGTTTGCCCCGGGGATTGGGTAAATCCTGTTGACTTTGCATGTTCCAATATATAGGTTCTGTGAGAGATTGACACCCATTTTTTACAGGAAAGGGGATTTTTTGATGAAATTCAAATTTGTCGGATCTTTCAGGTATGGGATTCTTTTGCTTGCAGGGATTATGGTCACAGCCGTGATCTTCGCCTGCACCCCGAAAGAAAAACAAACCTTTTCGGAAAAATCCTGGGATATCCAGGTGGCACAGACCAGTCCACCCGACCTGTATGCCCCCCACGTTGATGATGACCGGTTTTTTGCGCCCTGGATGCCCATGCCGGACAAAAGCTTTCTGGATGTTGTGTGGTGGAAACTGTTTTCCAAAACCGATTACACAAAAGAAGAGCAGAACTTTTTGCCGGGGATCCTGCCGGATACGGCCTTGCGCCTGGCAGAGACCAAAGGGGATTTTATCCTCTGGATCGGGCATAACAGTTTTCTGGTGCGTATCAACAATACATACTGGCTTACAGACCCCATCTTCTCCAAACGGGCCCTGGTCCCGGCCAGGGTCACCCCGCCGGCTTTGACCCTGGAGGAACTCAATTTGCTGGTACCGGAGGTGAACATTGTTATTTCCCATAACCACTATGACCACCTGGACCGGGCTACCATGAAGAAACTACCGCCAGACGCCCCGGTGTTTGTGCCCCTGGGCCTGAAAACCATGGTGGAGAAGATGAACAAGCAGGTGGTGCACGAGATGGACTGGTGGGAAGAGTACCTTCCGGGTCCCGGCACCCGGCTCATCTGTCTGCCGGCCCAGCACTGGTCCCTGCGGATCACCCAGGGCAGAAACCGGTCCTTGTGGGCATCCTGGCTGCTCATCACCCCGCAAGTCACCCTGTATTTCGGCGGAGATTCCGGGTATTTCAAGGGGCTCAAGGAAATCGGTAAACGGTTTTCCGGCATCGATTATGCATTTATGGCCACCACTGCCTATCATCCCCGGTGGTTCATGGCCTACAACCACATGAACATTGCCGAGGCGGTCCAGGGGTTTGCAGACCTCAATGCCCGGTATTTCATCCCCACCCAGTGGGGCACTTTTCACCTGGGGGATGAACCGGCCGGGTATCCCGGCCTGGACCTGGCCCGCTACATCACAGACAACCACCTGGATGCCGGCCGTTTCAAGATCATGGATATCGGACAGATTCTTGCCATAGACCCAGAAGCTACCCGGAAAAAGGGCTCTGATTAACAGTACTAAAAACCTTAGAAATCGATGGCAAAACGTCCGGCAACAGAGTTTATGTCCGCATCGCTTATGGTGCCGTCAATCTCGCGGTCTTCCACGTTGCCATAGACATAGTTGACCATAACCCGCAGGGCAGGATTGAGGTACCAGTTCACGCCCATGGTGAAGTTGGTTTCCTCTCCGCCGTCTATGCCCCCATCGTTCAGATCGAGCCAGGACCACCGGACCGCGATTTCCCATGCCCCTAAACCACCTTGAAGGTCGAAGTTGTTGTCGGGTTTGACCCGGCTGAAAGAGCCGCTTTTGTACGGCCTGTTTTCTCCGGTCAAAAAATAGCTGGCATAGACATAGGCTCCGTTGAAGTCGTAATCCTCGTTCGTACCGTCCACCATGGCCCGGATGTATTCACCCTGGACCGACAGGGGTCCGAAAACTACGGCTGCTTCGGCCCCGATCAGATCTTGGCCGTCAAAGAAGCGGTCAAAGTCATCAATATCGCCGGTGTCCACGGTTCGTGCCTGTGCCAGATGGATTTCGGGCCGCTGGCGAAAGCGGAATTCAGTCTCTTCATCATCCCGGAACAGGTGGCTGTAACCCAGACCCAGGTGCAGGAGCCGCCGTCCGCCGTCCGCGTACCAGGGCGTACCTGCTACACGGGCGGTGATGTTGTAATCTGCGAAGTCATTGAAGTTTTCGGCGCCGTCTTCGGTGTCCCAGAAAACTCCCGCGCCCCAGAACAGTTTCTTTTCCAGGGCCGAGTTCATGAACTGTACCCCCACGTTACGGCCGGGAGAAAACACATTAGGCAGAGCCCGCTCCAGAAAGGTGATGTATTTGGAGCTGGTCAGTTCCTCCAGGGAGAAGGGCTCTTTCTGATGGCCGGCCCGGACTTTGCCCATCACCGGAAGATCGGTAAGGCCGAGATAGAGATCCTTGGCCGTGACCTCGTCACCGGCAAAGTCGAACTGGGCCTTGTACTCGGCCACCTTGTAAATCATGCCGGACATGAAGAGCCTTGCCCGCCTGAATTCTGTGCCGAATCCTTCGAAGTCGTCGCCCAGGACGTTCTCGACCTCATCGTCCGCGGATATGGAAGCCCAGTCAATCTGAATCCGGCCACCCAGCTTAATGGAGAAATTGCCGTCCTGGCTTTCAGCGCTGAGGCCGTTTTTCCATTTGACGTCCCAATCGTCTTCCTTGTCTCTGATAAGGGCCTCATGCTCGGCCTGGGCTTCCTCTTTCAGTTCCTGGTACTGCTGGGGAGTAATCTCTCCCTTGTCCAGAAGTATCTCCAGGATTTTTTCGGCAACACTCTTCTGCTCGGCTGCTTTTCCCGTGTTTGGGGCCAGCCCGAGAAAAAAAGCCAACAATCCAACAATGAATACTCTGCCAAAGATTTTCATGCTACCTCCCTTTAGGGTGAAAAAGATTTTTGATGATGCTAACGACAAATCTCCTAAGCCGAGATAAATTTTCAGGGCCATATTTTGTTCGTATGCGGCTGTGATCCTCATCAAAATTCCAGAATCAATGAAACCCAGAACCTGCGCCTGAAGTCAGCTACCATGTGTGCATGATGATCAGTGTGCTCGTGGTTCTGGTGGTTGCTCTCATGGTTCCGGGCCTGCATCGAATTCCATGATTTTTGCAAACTGCTTGTCAATACCGGGGTGGACCTCGTGGTAAAGGGGACTGTCCGGACCAATGCGGCCGCCCATGTCATAGGTAAAAGAAGCTTTGCCTTTATGCCGGATCCAATATCCTGCAAGTACAGGACCCAAGCCATCATAACAGGAATGAAAATGAAGGTATTCATCCCGTGGCCGGGGGCGGTTATTCACCCATTTTCGGGGTGCGTCCCCAAAAAAAACCGGGTTGATCCGGTCATCTGAGGGCAGAGGAAAACCCGTGTCCACAAGCTGGGTCAACACGGCATCTCCTTCAAACAAAAGGGTGTTTTCCGGCAGATCACGGGTGTAAAAAGAATCTTCATTATAACAGACAAAAGAAAGCCGGGTCAGGTCCTTTGGATTTTCCGGCTTGAAATAATATCCCACAAAGGGACCGAATCCCAGCAGCCGGTCTTTTAGCTGGATATCAAGCCGGGCCACATATCCTCTGGGTATTTTCAGGTTTGTTTGCCTGTCTTTCTGTGGGCCGGGACATCCGGAAAAGATGACGGCCACTAAAAAAAGGAATACCAGAAAGACAACAGAAATATTATTTATATTATTGTGTCTGGCCGCCATTTTTTTCCTTCCATAAAAAATTGATGGCGCCTATGCACAGGCCGAATATAAAAACCAGCAGAACAACCGCAGCAGGCCTGCTGCCTGTCCAGTCCGCAAGGGTGATCTGGCCCACATTGGAAGGATCATACAGCAATGGTATGAAAAATTCGTGCAGGTGGGCAAAAACCGCTGCACCGGCAAGTCCGCCGATAAGGGCAAAAACAGCATCCAACCGTCCTTCTCCTGCTGCAGCCCAGGTGGTTCCCGGGCAGTATCCGCAAAATCCCCAGCCAATACCGAACAAAATACCTGCCACTCCCGTGGCCACCAGACTGGTGGGCAGTACCCGGGTATTGGCCACACCGGCGGTCTCCAGTCCCAAAAGCCCTATGGCTGAGAGGATAACCGCCATGAGCATGAATTTCGGGATATCACCCTCCATCATCAGATGTGCCCTGGCCATTATATTTGCATTGGTTGCGCCGACGCGCTGGATCACAAATCCAAAGGCAATGCCGGAAAATAACCCCAGCCATATATCTGAACCCATTATTCCTCCTTTCCTGTGCTGCCGTAGACAAGGCGGGCCGTGACCATGGCAACGGCAAAGATAAGCACCCCGAAATACAACCCGCTGACAGCCAGCTGTGTTGATCCGGAAATAAACAGCCCAAGGGTACAGCCGCCTGCCAGTCTGGAGGCAAAAAGTATGATGAATCCACCGGCAAAGGTGGCTGAAAATCTTTTGATCCGGCTGTTCCCGAACCGTTTTTCCCATATTTCCGGAATATCTTTTACCGGTATTCTGCCGGTGCGGCCGGCAGCAAAACCACCGATGGCCATTCCCAGAACAAAGGCAAAGAGCCATGAACCGGTGTCAGGCATCGTGGCATAATGGGGGTTGTTTTCAACATACTCCGGTGCAACCGTCTGGACAGCCCCTTTGATTAAGCTGACAAAACCGCTGGAGGAGGCCGGCGGCCCGAATGTAGCAAAAATAAATACAATGATGCCTGCCAGAGCAAATGCAGCCGGAAGCCATGGCCAATATAAAAGAGAGATATTTTTTTTATCCATGATCAGCCTCCGCATGACATATAACCGCCTTCAGGTTTGCCTGAACCGGATCTGTCTTGTGATGTTTTTCCGGCAGATTTCCGGCTTGAGGCGGTCCGGGCTGGTGTTGAAGGGGTGGGCAGCATGCTGCCTGCCAATGTGTTTTCCCTGGTTTCCACTGGAAAAAATTTGTCCGGATTCCCCCACTCTTTCCAAGACTGTTCATAGGTGTACACCCTGTCAAATCCCATCAACCGGAATATAAAATAGGAAAAGGAACTGCGTCTTCCTGAATTGCAGTAAACAATCACAGGCCTGGATGCATCCAGGCCTGCGTAAAGATTCTGGAGCTGTGCATAGGGTTTAACAGCCTTTGTGTCCATATCTGTCCATGCATCCTGATAGTTGATGTTTACAGCTGTCGGGATATGCCCCAGTTTCAATGGGGTGCCGTCAAGGCCTTTGGTACCTTTTTCACCAATATATTCCTCTTGCGAGCGCACATCGATGATCTGGTAACAGAAATCGCCGAGCTGCTTATAAACAAAATCACCGCTAATCAGCTGGTGATTTTGTATGTTTTCTGCACGCGCCTGATAAAGCAGCGGTTTTGTTTCACCAGGCGTGGTCACCAGGTCATAGCCGGCATCTTTCCATCCATCAATGCCGCGCACAAGGATTTTTTTGTTTTCATGTCCCAGGATATCCAGAACCCAGAAAACATAGGATGCGGTGGCGCCGCCGTCCCGTTCCACCGAGTCGTAAAGAACGATGGTATCTTTGGGAGTAATGCCGTGACGACCAAGGATATCCTGGGCCCGGGCAATACCGATGAAAGACGATGCCACATCATTGCCGATATCATTCACCTGAAACGCAGACCAGGGAAGCCTTATGGCACCGGGGATCAGTGCCCCGTCAAAATGATCATCCGTTCTTACATCTGCAATGACCAGATCTGTATCATCCAGATGGGCCTTGAGCCAATGGGGATATGCCACAAAGCGGGAGTTGGGGTAGCTGTTTTCCTGCTGGGAAGCCGAGACCAATGACCACAAAAGGCCCAGAAACAGAACCAGAGCCAGGATGACATACCTTAAACTGTTGTTTTTTTTCATGGAAGATCTCCTCGGTAGTATGAATTTAATTCACTTTACGCTGCAGAGGCCGGGTGGGTAAATGCGGGATTTTACCCATTTGAAAGATACAGGGTATGTATCCTGCCTGGATACAGTTTTGTTTTGGAAGCTTGCGTTGTATTTCAGTAACCGGTCATTTCCAGGTATCCCATGCCCTGGACACCAGGACCGGAAAAGTGCATGGCCCCTTCCCAGTAGGCAAAGGCATGGGTATGCTCCTGGTTCTCCATCACTGGGGTGACCGAAAGATCCAGGTTGTGGTCCGGGATGCTGATCTGCCACTGAACCGGATAGCGCTTGCCGGTTTCCGCACTTTTCCAGCGGGCTTTGGGGGTGAGGATAAAATCTGTTTCCGACAGGATCGCATAAGTGCCGTCGGCAAAGGAGACGCTCCCGAATCCAAATCCGTTGGATGTGCCGTCCGGTTTTCTGATCCTGCAGACCATCAAGTCCCGGCCGTCATCCAGGTGTGCGGAAAACCAGTCCCATCCCTGGACATCGTCTCCCAGCACCGTGGTGCTCCACTCATGGTCGAACCATGAGTTGCCGGTCACCTGGAACCGGGTCTCCCCGACAGTAATGGTGCCCTGTGTGTGCAGCCGGGGCAGGGAAAAGTAAAACGAGGCATTGCCGGTCCCGGGTCCTTTTTTTGAATACCCCCGGTCCCCCTGGAATATGGGGGGTTTTTCCTGTTCCAGGGTCAAAGACAGGGTGATGTCATCTGATACAGCATTCAGGAACAGGTGTGAGCCTGTTTCTTTGACCTGCCAGTTGTCCACCCATACTGTGAAAGGCTGTGCTCGGCTGCCGGCTATGCCCAGGCTTTGACGGTTCATTCGGGAAAAGGCATGAAATGCCTTGTTCCGGGTATCGGTGAGGGCGAAGTGGGCAAAATACAGCTGCCGGGTACGCCATTGGGAATCCCCTGTCACCGGGTCACAGGACAGGGCCTGGCGGAAAAAGGTGAGCTGATACCCGAAATGCCGTCCCCGGGCAGTGGTCAGGTTGCCGGTGTAATACCACCATTCGGTGCGGAAATTCTCATGGGGTCCGGCATCTTTCGGGAAATCCAAAGGTTCGGGACCGGTCACCGTGTCAAAGCAGTCACTGTTTCGGGCATCGGACAATGCCCGGGCAATGTCGATGCGCTCCGTATCTTCCGGAGAGACACAGCCCCATACAAACAGCGCAGGAAAGATCAGGGTCAGGCAGAGTAATATGACTTCAGTATACCGCATGATCACTCCATGTGCAGGGCAGTGGGAATGTGGGTTCTGCCGGCAGCCAGGGCGGGAAATATGCCGGCAGCAAGGGCTGCGGCAGATGACAGTGCAATGGCCTGGAAAAATACGCCGGGGGTGAGGACCATGTCATAGGTCCATCCGAATGAACGCTGGTTGATGATATGAATCAGGACCCAGGACAGGGCCGTTCCCAGGGGGATGGCCATGATCCCGGAGATCAGGCCGTAGAAAAAACATTCATGGAGCAGCAGCTGCCTGACCTGGCCGGTCAATGTGCCGCAGGCCCGCAAAATACCGATTTCTCTGGTGCGCTCCAGCAGCAGGGCCATTACCGCATTCAAAATACCGGTGAGGGCCACAATCGCGGTGAGCACCTGGAGGGCGGAAGTGATGATAAAGGTGTTGTCAAACACTGCCAGGATGCTTTGTTTAATAGCACTGCCGGATCTGATCTCTATCATGTCTTCCCGGTCAAGCATCTGCCGGATGGTATCCATCACGGGTTCCGCCGGGGTGCCGGATGCCAGGAACAGCTGCAGAGACGTGATGTCATCATGTCCCCAGTAACGGGCCATGGTCTCCGGGGATACCACTGCCCGGCCGCCACCCATGAAAAAATCCCGGAATATACCGGCCACCTGAAAGGTAACCGGGCCTTTTCTGGTTTCCAGTGTAACCGCAGCTCCCTGTCGGGGCATTACATGGTGGCGCTGTGCAAAAATTTCCGATATAAAGATCCATCCCTCTTCCAGCAGCGTGTCCAGTTCCTCTTCTGGTGCCGCTGTCCAGGACCAGCGCTTGACCGACTGGTCCGATCGGTAGGAAAACAGGTGCACCTTTCCTGACGCACGGGAAAATACCGGGTGGATATTGTAGGCAGACAAAGACGCTACCCGGGGAAGTTGCCGGATCTTTTCCACCAGGTCCATATCCAGAGACTGGGTGACCGGGTCTGTTGATGATACATGGATATCACCCCCGATATGGTCATCCACCCACTGGATGATGGAGAGCCTGAAACTGCCGGTCATCACTTCGATGCCGATAAAGACCGCGGTGACCACCATGAGGGAGGCCATGAGCACGCTGGTCTGGCGCAAAGATCTGGTGATGTTTCTCAGGGCCATTTTGACCATCATCCCCAAAGATGCCATGCCCCCGGCCAGCAATATCTTCACCATGATGCGGATGAGCAGCGGGGTCAGCAGGGCTGCACCGAAAAATATCATGAACAGCCCGGTAAAATCATAACCGGCATGGGGGGTGCCGGTGCGCATCAACAGAACAGCTGCGGCCAGGATGAGCAGGCCGCAGATGAACAGCCCGGGAACCAACCGGTTGAACCTTTTTTCGGACACGGTGCGGTGCATGAGGCTGACAGGCCGGGTCCCGGCAGCGGAAAGGGCCGGGAAAAAACCGGATACAAAAGCGGCAAGGATACCGGCCAGCATCCCCTTGGCAATGGTAAATCCGGAAATATGGGTCTGGCTGACAGTCAGGGTGAAATACATCTCTGATACGGTTGCAATCACGGCCTGAACCGCCCCTTTACCCAGCAGTATCCCCAGCAGGACCCCGAAAATGGATCCGATCACCGCATACACCATGACCTCGGCCATCACCGTGAAAAAGATATTTGACCGGGTGGCACCGATGGCCCGCAGAATGCCGTGGAGTCTGTGCCGCCGGGTTACGGAAAAAGACACGGTGTTGTAGATGAGAAATATGCCCATGAACAGGGCCAGCATGGAAAAGGCGGTCAGACTGGTTTCAAAGGATTGGGACAGTCCGCGCACCGCTGTGTTCTGCTGGTCGGTTTCAACCAGGAAAAGGCCTTCGCCGAGAAGATCCCGGATATTTTCTGCAGCGGCATCCTTGTCCAGGATCAGGTCGATGCGGGTGATATGGTCTTCCATTTCAAGGACCTCCTGGGCCAGGGAGATGTCGGTGACCACCAGTCCTTCCAGCATCCGGCCGGCAGCACTGTTTTCACTGTCCAGAAATCCGGCAATGGTGACAGCTGTTTTGCGGCTGCCCAGAAAAATGTGCAGGGGGCTGCCGATATCCAGGTTGTGTTTTCGTGCGTGGCTCCGGGAGATGAACACCCCGTCAGAACCGGTCATGATACCGGACAGATCCTGTTCTCCCGGCAAAAGGTGCAGGTTCCTGAAATGGGTTTCAGAAAACGGGTCCACTCCCATGAGGGTGAGGATCCGGTCTCCGAGTTCAGACACTTTGACATGCCGGGATATCACCGGGGCAGACCGGTGGATGCCCAGATCTGTCCGGAGTTCGGTAAAGACCTGCTGGGGAATTTCCAGGCCGGTGCCCACAATCTGGTGGGTGGACCGGGAAACAAGGGCCCGGGTGGACAGGTCAAAGGATTTTCCCACCGACGTTTTTGCAATGTCTATGGCCACCACCCCGGCCACCCCCATGGCAATGCCGAAAACCAAAAGCAGGGTCCGCACCAGGTGCCGGCGGCTGTGGCGCAGACAGAAACGAATCAAAGGACGGTTACCCATGGGTGTCACTGTCCATGGGTGTCAGGATGCCGCTGCCTACGGAAAAGATCTGGTCTGCCCAGGCAGCGGCATCCGGGCTGTGGGTTACCATGATCAGGGTCTTGTTTTTTTTGCGGGCCAGAGTGGATATCATCTCCATGATCTTTGCGCCGGTTTCCTGGTCCAGGTTGCCGGTGGGTTCGTCAGCCAGCACCAGATCCGGGTCATTCACCAGTGCCCGGACAATGGCCACCCGCTGCTGCTCCCCGCCGGACAGGGTTTCGGGAAAATCATGGCGCCGGTCCCAGAGCCCTGCCTGTTCCAGAAGGGTTTGGGCCTGGCGGCGGCAGGTTTTTTGGGGCATTTTGTCCAGTTCTGCAATCAGGGTAACATTTTCCAGAACCGTGAGCACGGGGATCAGGTTGAAAAACTGGTAGATGAACCCGATATGCCGCCTTCTGAAAATGGTTCTGGCGGTATCGTTCATGAAGGAAATACAATGGTCTCCAACCTGAATGAAGCCTTTGTCAGGCAGGTCGATGCCGGAGATAAGATTCAGCAGCGAGCTTTTCCCCACCCCGCTTTTGCCCACAATCACACAGATTCGGCCCGATTGAAACCGGGCGGAAGCCCTGCGGAATATAATCCGGCGGCTGCCGCTGTCATCAAAGGATTTATCAATATTCGAGATCTGAATGTCCAAAAAAACTCCCGGAAAAGGTTTTTTTCTGTTTGAAACCAATTAAAAAGGGCAGCACCATGGTAAGCAGTGCTGCCCAGTATAATATGCCTGTTTGGCCGGCCACGTCAATGCAAGGATTACAACCAATATTTTTGTGGGAAGTCTTTTTGTCCTTAAATCTGAGGTGGTGTCCAGGAAACTGCCTCTGTCTGAGCCGGGTCACTGGACATGAGAATACCGCCGGGTCTGGATCATCTGTCTGAGACCGTTTATACCGTGGATCACCAGCAGAATGGTCAAAATTATGGCACCGGCCAGCTGCAGAAAGCCGGGAATGACTTCTGCAGCCTGTCCCACCAGGGCCTGGGGGGTAAGGTGCATGAATCCATATAACCAGTCCACAAAAAATCCCATGGCCAGAGAACACACCGCAATCATGAAAAGATAAATCACCAGAGCCCGGGTGTTGAAAATGTTTTTCACAATATTGATGGTAGCGGCATTGGTGGCCGGACCTGCCAGCAGAAACACCAGGGCTGCGCCGGGGTTGAGTCCTTGGAGGATGAGGGCCGCTGCAATGGGGGTGGAGGATGTGGCGCACACATACATGGGGATACCTGCAGCCAGCATGACCAGCATGGATAAAAATGTGTGTTCATTGGCCCAGGCTGTCAGATCTTCCGGAAAAAAGAAGGTGATGGCCCCGGCAATGAGCATGCCGATGACAAAAGGCCTGGCAATGTCGGACAAAAGTTCCCCGAATGCGTAGGTCAGTCCGTTTTTCAGCCGCGGCAAAAGCGGCAGTTCAGGATTTTTCTGTGCAGCTGCACAGGTGTCGCCGGCACAGCCGCACCCGCCGGTTTCTTTTATCAGATCCGGCTTTTTTTTGTCAGGGGTTTCACTGCCGAAAAAATTCTGGGCAATCCCTGTGGATACAGCAGTGATAAACGCTGCCACCGGGCGGATAACGGTCATGACCGGGTCCAGCATGGCCCAGGAAACCGCGATGGAATCTACACCGGATTCCGGGGTGGAAATCATGAAAGACAGGGCAGACCCGCTGTTGGCGCCCTGTTTTTTCAGGCTGGCAGCAACAGGCACCACCCCGCAGGAACACAAGGGCAGGGGAATACCGAAAAGGGCGGATAAAAACACCGGTTTGATTTTTCCCGTGCCCAGATGGCGCTTGATCTGGTCTGCCTTGAAAAATACATACAGCAGTCCGGCAATGAAAAAGCCGAACAGCATAAAGATGGCCACATCCAGGTAAAGGTCCCAGGATGCAGCCAGAATATCATACATCATATTTAATATTTTTTCCATAACAAGCAATTGCCTGGTACATGTTTAAGGGGTTATCATCTGAACATTTGTTCATATGATAAATTTAGATACCCGGGTTGTCAAGGAAAAAAGAATTCCGGCGGTGAAACGTAAAACACTTGCCCCTGGATATTGGTTATGCCCCGGCTCTGATCTGGATGATCTGGGCCAGGATGCTGACACTGATTTCCGCCGGGGTCTGGGCGCCAATGGAAAGGCCCACAGGGGAATATACCGCGTCCAAAGCATCCGGGGGAATGCCTTTTTCCCGGAGATTGGCATAGATCTTGTCCCGTTTGGTCCGGGAGCCGATCATCCCGATATAGGCGGGATGGGTGCGCAAGGCCTCTTCCAGAACTGTCTGGTCATGGAGGTGGCCCCTGGTGAGAATGACGATATAAGAATGGTTATCAATGGTAAGGCCCTCAAAAGCCCTGGCAAAATCCGTTACCACCCGGACTGACCGGGCATGGGGAAAGCGCTTTGGGTTGGCAAATTCCTCCCGGTCATCGATCACCACCGTGGAAAAGCCTGTGAGATGCGCCATCTGTGCCAGCTGTAACCCCACATGTCCGGCACCGAAAATAAAGATGGTGTCAGCCGGAACCAGGGGCTGAATGATGTATTCTTCCAGGCCCGCGGAATGGATGATGGGAAAACTGCCTGAAAAGCGGTTGTCACAGATCTCATCCAGCAGGGGTTTGGGGATGATGCAAGACCCTGTCACCGTGGCATCAGGCAGCACCAGGCTTTTTTGTACAGTAAATTCCCCCTGGCTTGTGCCGGAAATTTTCGAAACCAGGACCCCTTTTTTACCGGCCTGTTCCTGTTCCACCAGGGCCTGGTATACAGCGATCAGTTCCGGTTCAGGCACAAGGGTTTCCATGAGAACAGTGAGGTTGCCGCCGCAGACCATGTCCAGACCGTCTTTCAATTCCTGGTTCAGGGTGAAGGACCGGACCCGGCATGTTTTTTCGGGAATAAGATCCAGGCAGGTATCCATGACCTGTGCTTCTATAAGTCCTCCGCCGATGGTGCCCAGAATGGTGCGGTCCGGCAGTACGATCATGCGGGAGCCTGATGTTCTGGGGGTGGAGCCTTTATGGCTGATGATGGCGGCCAGAGCAAAGGGATCGCCTTTTTTCAGGCAGTCCAGTATATGCCGGTTTGAAAGTTCCATGTTTTATTTTCCAAAACTGCATTGCGGATACCGGCAGGTTTTGCAGGAGGTGCAGAACCCGCCGTGGCCCATGCGGATAATGTCCTTGTGGGTGACGGTTTCTCCTGCCAGCAGCCGGGGTACCACCAGATCGAAAATAGAGGCCCGGTAATACATGACGCATCCCGGCAGGCCGATCACCGGCACATCCTGGATATAGGCCAGCAGAAACATGGCGCCGGGCAGTACCGGTGCCCCGTAAAACACCACCTCACCGCCGGCTTTTTTGATGGCGGCAGGGGTGAGGTCATCTGGATCCACAGACATGCCCCCGGTGACAGCGATACATTTTGCCCCCTTGTCCACAAAATCCCTGATGGCTGCCACAGTCATGTCCATGTCATCGGACACAATTTTTTTATCCAGGACCCGGGAGCCCAGGGCTTCAAATTTTTTCCGGACCACAGGGCCGAACCCGTCTTTGATCCGGCCGGAAAACACTTCCGATCCCGTGACCACCACTCCCACATCCACCCGGGCAAAGGGTTTGATGTCAATGACGGGGAAAAAAGTTTCACATACTTTTTCTGCGGCAAGGACATGGTTTTCATCAATGGACAATGGGATTACCCGGGTGCCGGCCAGATCCTGCCCCGGCTCCACGGTCTGGTTGGTGTGCATGGTGGCACAGATGACATCGGGTATGCTGTTAAGCTGTACCAGACCTTCCACATGGATTTTCAGCAGGCCGAAGGTTTTTGCGGAAAAGCCCACCTTGCCCTCTTTGGGATCGGAAAGCAGAATGTTTTTTCCTGCAGCAGCCCGGGCAATGCGCAGCGCAGCATCGTTCTCATGGATTTCGCCGTTGAGGCAGGCCACATATACATGCTGCTTGCCCAGATCCAGCAGCTGGTCCACATCTGCCTCAGTAATGATATGGCCTTTTCTAAAGGCCGGCCCTTTAAACACATCCGGAACGATCCGGGTGATGTCATGGAGCAGCATTTTCCCCACAGCATCCCTTACAGGCAGGGATTGCATACGGTCTTTTTCATAAAATTTCAAGGGTGGCCCTCCTTTATCATACCGGCCGACACATCCGGCAGGGGGGCTTGGATCCAGCAAATCGCCCTGTCCGGCGGGCAGCCAGTGACATAACTATTTTCACAGTCCATAATTGTCAGGCATTTCATGGAATGTCAATCATTTTCAGCCAGCTCCATAATGCATTGTCATTCAGCCTCAGCGGCGAGTGCCGGGCGGTTTCTGTGGGTTGAATCCCATTCTGACAGGTTTGTTACAGGGTGTTGGGCATGTGAAGCGTTAAGAACGGCAAACTGTTTGAGGACATACCTGCCCGCAGTTTTTGCCGTTTAGCGCAGCATGCCCTACACCCTGTCAAACATGGCAGACGGGTGAGACCTACAGGGACCGCCCGGCACGGGTCTGGAGTTTCAAAAGACCATCAATCGAGGTCATGAGCGGTGCGGTGATGCCGCATCTCCATGCGATTGCCCTGGATCTGCCGGTCTGGATATTTGCCATAAGCTTTTTTGATTTTCGATCGTTCTGAGCAGCACACTGTCCCAAGGCCCGCCCCTGGAGGTGTCCTGTGCCCGGCCCGAGGTCTG
>JAABRW010000437.1 GCA_011390695.1 Desulfotignum sp. | reverse complement strand
GGTGTCGTCAGTTTTTGGCCCGGATGCCGGATATCTGGCACCGGTGCTTCATATCGGCGATTCCATTCCCTACAGGAACCAGCATCTGTGGATTCGCCTGGATCAGCCCCAATGGTTGGACATTGATCCGGATACCGGACTTTATTCCTGGATGCCCATAAGAAAAAAACCGGCAGACCAATGGCTGCTGTTGCCCTGTCTGGACCGTTTCAAGCAGCGCCTTTCAACTGAATCCTGCAACATTGCCGGTACAGTGATCCGCACCTTTCAATCTGATCCAGAGCGATTTTTTGCCACCATTGATACCCACCTTGCCTATGCATATCCATTGATACCGGACATTGATCCGGATGCAGCCCTGTACCAGGACGGTTTTTTTTCTACAGCGGAAAAAAAAGAAATCGCCAGGTTTCATGCATCAGGGCCTTTTCCCGGCATCAGTCCTGATGCCGCGGCAGCTGTTCTGAACACCCTGCAATCTCCCCGGATCAAAACCCTTGGTGCCAGGATCCTGGCCCGCAATTATAATATGACAGCACCGCCGGAATTTGAAAACCACATACATCGCTTGACAGCATCAGAAGGACAGATCAAGGGATATCGCAGCGATGATAAATATACCCTGTCCCGGGCCATGTCCCATCTGGGACAGATGCAGGCAGATGCCAGCAGACTTGGGGAACGGCAACGGGTTGCTCTGGGCCATATAAAGGCATATCTTGATACACTGGCAGTCTGACGAAACCGGGGCATAAGGCTCGCTTTGTATCTAATCAACGCAATGCACTGAGCCTGTTTATTTCAGCGATCTGGGCTTCGTGGATGAATTTGTTGAGTACCATTTCTTGGTCAGGGCTTATCTGGATGGTTTTCAGCCCTGCCAGGATATGTGTTTCAGAGTAATCCGTGTTGATACGCCTGACCACTGTTTTAACAGAAAAAGCGCCCACAGGATCCTTTTTGTCCGTATCCAAAAGCACCATACCCATGGGCAGGATATCATTGCGCTTCAGTTTTGAAAGGGGGTTTGTCCCGGCTTTTACTTTTTTGGGAATCATCAGCCCCATACCGGCAAAAGAGATGTCCCGTATTTTAAAATCTGCCGCAGTATAATATTGGGTTTCCTGAAAAACCAGTTTTGCTCTGACAAGATGACGGCTGCCCAGGGGAAGCCGAAAGGCCGATCTGATATTGATTTCAAATACCGGTGGCTCACATTGCAGGACCAGTGCTTTGGATACGCCCTTGCCTGCAAGGCTGTACCGGTCGATGAACCGTGCCGGACGACATGCGGTTCCCACACGCCTATGCTGTTGTTTGTCCAAAACAATGGTGGTTACATGAAGGGTGTCAAACCGGGTGGTGGATGAAACAGGAACAAAGGGCTGTGCAATGGTGACCGTATGGATCTTGTAATCGGCATCAAAAATAATGCTTTGACGTGACCCGGGTGCTGGTGAATTCAGATTGAATACCAGATCCACACCCGTGGAGGGCACAAATATAGTTTTGAAATCAAATTTCATGGGGATCGGAAACCGTTCAGGCAGTATTGTGTCTGTATATCAATACTGCCTGAACGGATGAACAACAATGATAAAATTTTACTTTACAGCTTCTTTCAGGGCTTTCCCAGGGATGAACTTGGGAACATTTCTGGCAGGAATGTCAATTTCTTTTCCGGTCTGGGGATTTCTGCCTTTTCTTGCTTTTCTCTCTGCTGTCTTGAATGTTCCAAAGCCAACCAGGGTTACAGAGTCATTGTTTGAAAGCGCATCTGTAATGGCTTTAACCATACAGTCGACTGCTGCTTGGGCATCTTTTTTGCTGTCCAGTTCTTCTGCAACCTTGTTGATTAAATCGCCTTTGTTCATCTTGATCACTCCTTTTTTTTTTGGTTCTGGAAAGTGCAAAATTTTGAATTTGCTTTTCAAAACCGCATTGCATGGGATTAAACTCACTTGAAGCAGCTTTTGAGCGTACGTTACGTCGTTGAGAAGTGCGTGTCAAGTATTTATTGACTTTTTTTCAAAAATTCATTGTCCTGTTTGTGGAAAAGACGTAAGGTTGAGCAAACCAGGAGGAAAATATGGACGCAATCCTTGTCAACCCATTTATTGAAGGCACTTTGCACATTCTTGACACCACAGCTTCTGTAAAAGTGAAACCGGACCCCCCTTTTTTGAAAACCGATACAAAGCCGCTGGCAGATATTTCAGGGGTGCTGGAGATCACAGGGGATCTTGAAGGTTCTGCTGCCATTTCATTCACCGAATCCAGCATTCTGGGTATTGTATCTGCCATGTTCGGGGAGGAGATGACCCGGATCGATGAGGAAATCTTTGATGCAGTGGGGGAGATCAGTAATATGGTGGCAGGACATGTGACCACGAAAATTGCGGAACAGGGAAAAAAAATAAAGGTAAAGTTTATCCGGATGTGCCAGGGCCCGGAACAGCCAATTGAGCATACTGCATCCACCAGTCCTGTATTGGTGCTGCCATTTAAAACCACCATGGGCAAGGTGGTGATTGAAGTATGTTACAATCGATAACCCGGTCCAGATTATGACAAATACCAGGTGATCAGAAAATTTCCGCAAAAAACGTAGAGCACGGCCCCGGCTGACAGAAACGGACCAAAAGGAATCCTCATCTGTCCGCTGTTTTTCGGGGTGATCAGCATTGCGGTTACGCCGGCAACGGTGCCAAGAACGGATCCGGCAAAAAGGGTGAAAAATACGCCGGGAACGCCCGTGGCCGCCCCGATCATGGCCAGCAGCTTGATGTCGCCCCCTCCCATACCCTCCTGCCTGCGTACCAGATAATACACCAGGGCCACAGCATACAAGATGCCGCCGCCGGCCAGAATACCGTAAACTATGGCGGATAATGGCATGTCCAGAATAAAATATGCCAGGACACTGAACAGGAAAATCCCGGGAATGCTGATGCAGTCCGGAATGATCTGGAAATCCAGATCGATGAAAGATACCAGCAGCAGGGTGGCCACAAAGAAAAACCAGACCACCGCATCAAGTGTCAGGCCAAAGCGCCAAAAGATGAGCGCACAGGCAATACCTGTGATGCCTTCCACCAGCGGATAGCGCCAGGAAATGGCAGAGCGGCAGAAAAGGCAGCGCCCTCTTAAAGCAAAAAAGCCTGCCAGGGGGATATTGGCATAAAAAGGAATAGGCTTGTTGCAGGCCGGACAGGCAGAGCCGGGTGATACAATGGATTTTTTGCGCGGGATCCTGTGGATACAGACATTTAAAAAACTGCCCACACAGGCACCGAAAATGAATGCCGGTATCAGGGTCCACATAAACTGGTTTGTCATGTAAATGTTTCCTTGAATAAGAAAATTTTTCAGCCTGGATATTGTAAAAATTCAATTCTGTTTTATTGTAGTCTCACATATAAATACCTGATTTAAACAATTGTTACAACCGGATGACCCAACATCAATTAAAAATGGAGAGGTTCCGGTTGAATAATGATAAAGGAGTATGAATGGCGGAAGCTGATATTGATGATCTCATTGAAGTAATAGAAAAAGAAAGCAATATCGAAAATATACCCAGATCCCTTCCCATGATGCCGGTCAGAGATATTGTGGTGTTTACGGATATGCTGCTGCCCCTGTTTGTGGGCCGGGAAAAATCCATCAAAGCCATGGAAGAATGCATGGAGTATGACCGGTATATCTTTTTGACGGCCCAGAAGGATGCAGAGGTGGAAAAACCCGGCATAGAAGATGTCTATGAGATCGGGACCGTGGGGCGTGTCCAGAAGATGATAAAACTGCCTGACGGCCGTATCAAGGCACTGGTACAGGGAATTGTCACGGCAAAAGCTGTGTCTTATGTGAAAAAACGCTCTTTTTTCAAAGTGGTTATCGAGATCCTGGAGGAACACGAACCTGAAGAAATGGATATTGCTGTTGAAGCATTGATGCGCAATGTCAAGGAGAACAGTGAAAAGCTGCTGGCATTGAAAGGGGAACTGTCCGGGGATATCGGAGACCTTTTGTCCCATATTGATTCACCGGGCAAACTGGCGGATCTTGTGGCCTCCAATTTACATCTGCGGGTGGAAGATGCCCAGGAGCTGCTGGAGATGAATGAGACAGCTGAGCGGCTCAAAAAAGTCAATGATCTGCTGGCAAAAGAGCTTGCCCTGTCAACAGTCCAGGCCAAAATCCAGACCGATGTCAAAGATGAAATTTCCAAAAACCAGCGGGATTATTATCTGCGGGAACAGGTCAAGGCCATCCACAGGGAACTGGGGGAAAGTGATGAAAAACTGGCTGAGCTCAAGGAGTTCAGAGCCAAAATAAAAAAATGCAAACTGCCCAAGGAAGGGGAGCAGGAGGCTGTAAAACAGCTTAAGCGCCTGGAGCAGATGCATTCGGATTCTTCTGAGGCCTCGGTGGTCAGAACCTATCTGGATACCATTGTGGAACTGCCCTGGAGCCGTTCCACAAAGGATGTGCTGGACATTGGCCGGGCCCGGGATGTGCTGGACCGCAACCATTTCGGTCTGGAAAAGATCAAGGAGCGTATTCTGGAATATTTGAGCGTACGCAAACTCAATCCCAAAAAAAAGGGGCAGATCATCTGCTTTGTGGGGCCGCCCGGTGTGGGAAAAACCTCCCTTGGCCAGGCCATTGCCAAATCCATGAAACGCAAATTCCACAGGGTATCTCTGGGCGGCATACGGGATGAGGCGGAAATCCGGGGCCATAGAAGAACCTATATCGGATCCATGCCCGGCCGTATTCTCCAGGGACTGCGGCAGTGCGGGACCAATAACCCGGTGTTCATGCTGGATGAGATCGATAAACTGGGCAATGATTTCAGGGGAGATCCCTCATCCGCCCTGCTGGAAGCCCTGGACCCGGAACAGAACTATGAATTTTCCGATCATTACCTGAACATTCCCTTTGATCTGTCAAATGTGATGTTTATATTGACGGCCAATATTGCCGATACCATTCCTTCAGCACTGCTGGACAGAATGGAGGTGATCCGGATACCCGGGTATACACACCAGGAAAAAATGGAAATTGCCAGGACCCACCTTTTGCCCAGAAAGTTGCGGGACAACGGGTTGATCCGCCGGTCCATCAAAATCAGCCCCAATGCCATGGAATCCATTGTTACCGAACATACCCTGGAGGCAGGTTTGCGGGAGCTGGAACGTAAACTGGATACCATCTGCCGGAAAATTGCCAGAAAAATTGCCGAAGGCAAAAAAGGCAAATTTGCCATCACCCGGCAGAACCTTACCCGGTACCTGGGACCGCCCCAGTATCTGACTGAGCTGGACCAGGAGGAAAGCCAGGTGGGTCTTGCCACCGGGCTTGCCTGGACCGAGGTGGGGGGAGAAACCCTGTATATTGAAGTATCTTTGTTCCCGGGCAAGGGCGAGCTCATGGTCACCGGCCAGATCGGTGAAATCATGCAGGAATCGGCCCGGGCCGCCCTTACCTATACCAAATCCAACCAGGAACGGCTGGGTATTGACAAGGATGCCTTTGACAACCAGGATATCCACATCCATGTGCCGGCAGGCGCCATTCCCAAGGACGGCCCCTCCGCCGGCATCGCCATGGTCACCGCACTGGTGTCGGCATTTTGCGGCCGCAAGGTGAACAACAAAGTCGGCATGACAGGAGAGGTTTCTTTGCGGGGCCGGGTGCTGCCTATCGGCGGACTCAAGGAAAAAGCCCTGGGCGCCCTGCGGGCCGGCATCAAGCATGTGATCATACCGGAAAAAAACAAAAAAGATCTGTATGATATTCCCAAAAACATCAAAAGCAAGTTAAAGTTTACCTGTGTCAGGGACGTGGACCAGGTGCTTGAAATTGCCCTGGAAGAGATGCCGGAAAGAGATGCACAGGACCAGGAGACAAAACAGGCGTGAACATTCTTGCCCTGAGCACGGCTGAACCCGGGTGCAGCCTGGCTGTCTTTCATCAGTCACAGCTCGTGTACGAGGCTTTCTGGCAAAGCCGCCTGACCCACTCCAGGCGGCTTTTGTCCATGATCACTGCTGTGTTCCCGGATCGGGCCGGATTTGCCTTAACACAAATAGACGGATTTTTGGCAGCCAGGGGTCCGGGAAGC
The DNA here is from genome assembly GCA_011390695.1 of Desulfotignum sp. Next base: position 2,901 of record JAABRW010000437.1, on the reverse strand, counting down.
TTCACCGGCCTGCGTATCGGCATATCCACGGTAATGGGGCTGGCCTTTGCCACATCCCGGCCTGCAGCAGGTGCATCCAGCCTGGATGGTATCGGTTTTCGGTTCGCCCATGCCGGTGTGCCGGTGTGTGCCATGATGGATGCCCGGCGCAGCCAGGTGTATTGCGCGGTATACCATTTTGACAAAGGGCAGCTGGTGTACAAATCTCCGGAAAAGGTCTGCGCTCCGGAACAGGCCATATCCCTGGCCCGATCCCCGGATACCGTGTTTGCGGGGTCCGGGGCCAGGGCTTACCAGGATATGATCCTGGAGCAGACCCGGGGTCAGGCCTGTCTGGCACATCCGGACATGGACCACATCAGTGCCGCTGCCCTGGCCCGGCCTGCACTTTTTTCCTCTGATTTTTTTGCATCTCCTGAAAACACCCTCACCCCTGCCTATATCAGGTAGCAAGTATACAAGACTGGTTTTTATCCTTTTATTCGCGTGCACTGATCCGCCGGGCTGCTGTATTGGCAAGGATATCGCAGCGTTCGTTCAAAGGATTGCCGCTGTGACCCCTGACCCATACAAACCGCACATCCAGGGCCTGTGACAGGGGCAGCAGCCGCTGCCACAAATCAGTATTCAAGGCAGGGTTTCCGTCGGATTTGTGCCAGTTTCTTTTGTGCCAGTTTTGTGCCCACCCCTTGTTCAGGGCATCCACCACATATTTAGAGTCAGAGTGCAGCACCACAGGGCGGCTGGTCCTTTCAAGGGTTTCCAGGGCCTTGATTACCGCCGTCATCTCCATGCGGTTGTTGGTGGTGTGGTTGCATCCTCCGGATAATTCCCGGGCCGGTTCATCTTCTTCCGTCTGAATCACCACCCCGTAGCCGCCGGGTCCGGGGTTGCCGATGGCACTGCCGTCGGTGTAAACAACAATGGTTCCTTTGGGATATGTGTGTACATCAGGTCTGTCTGTCAGGTCAGAATTTTTTTGTTTTTTGGCGGTACCTGGTTTTGTACCCAGAACCGGATCTGCAAGAAAGGCTTCGGCTTCTTTTTTTGTCTTGAAGCTTTTGAAAACAGCACCGGGAAATCCGGTAACCTGGGCCTGTGCCTCGGGCCATGATGTAAAAATGCCGGTGGTGCGACCGGCAGCGACAGCATAAAATTTCATAACATTAATATAAAAACTTCCCAAAGCCCTGTAAACCCCCGATCCTGCTTTTTTTTCCCATCCATCTTTTTTTGGTTTCCAGATAGATGAAAAAAATTCATTGCCATGGTCTGGTGGTGCTGCTGTTTTTGTGGTATTGCCGGTATCAGAAAATACTGTTCACATACAGCTTTCAAGGCAAAGGAGGAGTGCATGATCAATTCAGGCGCCACACAGGCCCGGCAGCCGTATATGCGGATTTTAAGCGATGACCAGATATTTGAGATCAGGCGGGCGGCCTTTGACCTGATGTTCAGTGTGGGTTTCAGGGTACTGCATCCAGAAGCCAGACAGATGCTGCAAAAAGCCGGAGCTCTTGTGGACGGGCATCTGGTCAGGGTGCCGGAATTTATTGTCAAGCAGTGTCTGACCACAGCCCCCAATGGATTCACCCTGTACGACAGAAACGGGAACCGGGCACTGGAAGTGGAGGGGCGCAAAAGCTACTACGGTACCTCTACGGGCAGCCCCAGAACCAAGGATGCCAGGACAGAAGAAATTCATCCCACCACGGTGGCAGATATCGGCATCGGGGCAAAGGTGGCAGATGCCTGTGAAAATATCGACTGGGTGATGCCCATGGGGTCATGCCAGGATGTGCCCCCCATTGCCGCGGATCTGTATGAATTCGAGGCAGTGGTCACCAACACCACCAAGCCCATTGTGTTTATCGGATATTCCGGCCCGGGCACCCGGCTGGTGATTGAGATGGCAGCCCGGGTGGCCGGCGGCATGGACAAGCTTCGCCAAAAACCCTTTCTGGCCCTTTATCCTGAGCCCATCTCCCCTTTGGTACAGCCGGAAGAGACCGTGGACCGGATTTTTGCGGCAGCAGACCATTTTATTCCACAGGTGCCGGGCCCGGCCGTACAGATGGGGGCCACAGGTCCCATGACCATGGCCGGTGTCATTACCCTGATCACGGCGGAATCCCTCATGTGCCTTGTGCTGTCCCAGCTGCGTCAACCGGGGTGCCCGGTGTGCCTGAGCGGCAATGTGCAGATTCTGAATATGAGCAGCGGGGTGTTCGGGGTGGGGTACCCGGAAATGAGTCTCGGGATCTCTGCCCAGGCGGAAGTGGCACAATCATTCGGCCTGCCCACCTGGGGATATGCCGGGTGCAGCGATGCCAAGGTGGTGGATGCCCAGGCCGGTCTTGAAAGCGGGTTTTCCATTATCACCCAGGCCCTTTCCGGGCTGAACCTCATCCATGATGTGGGATACCTGGACCAGGCCATGGTCTGCTCGGCAGCCCAGCTGGTGCTGGGTAACGAGGCCGTGGGCATGGCAAAAAAATTCATGGAAGGCATCCGGGTGGATGCGGAGACCATCGGCCGGCAGGTCATTGCCGATATCGGGCCGGGGGGGCATTTTCTGGCCCACAGGCATACCCTGGACCACTGCCGCACTGCAGTGTGGGGATCCCGGTTGCTTGCCAGAGAACCCTATGAGACCTGGCAGGCCAAAGGGGAAAAAGACATGGCCCGGCGCATCCAGGAACGCCTGGAAGATATTCTGGACCATCACAAGGTGGCAGCACTGCCTGATGATGTCCTGGCTGAAATGAAAAAAATCCGGGAAGCCGGTGTCAGGGAACTCACCCGGAACAGGTAAAAATTGGGCTGCTGCAATAAACCTTAATAACGGAAGAATGCATTATGACCGGATCAGTTCCCCGGGAAAAACTTGATAAACTGGAT
>JAABRW010000436.1 GCA_011390695.1 Desulfotignum sp. | reverse complement strand
TAGCCGTTTTTTAGGCCCGTGGTCTAAAGCCACCGGCTTGAAGCCGGTGGCCGTTTAGTCAATAACGGCCAAGCCCGGGCGGACACAAAAAATCATGAAAGAACCGGTAAAAAAATCAGGATCAAGTATCATGATTTCTCTATACCGTAAACACGCGGGTTTATCAAGTGAAGCAGTGATCGTTTCCACGGCAGTCGCCGCCAGATCCGGCATGTTGCACACCCCTTCTCCGGGATTCTGCAGCGCAATTGTCCCCCCGGATATCCCGGACCGGATGCAGGGCTTTCCAAAGAGCGGGTCACCCTGGCATATGGATGGAACCATTTACATGCGGCTGCCTGCAGGATTGATCCCTTTTTTTTGACAATTTTCCAGCAGATTGTCGTATTGCGGCCCCAAGATTTCCCAGGAAAACTGCTGTACATGATCACACAACGCTTTTTGCACAGATTGACCGGCTTCAGGGTGTAAAAGATGGTATGCCAGTTTTTCAAAAAGCTGGGTTTCAGACCGGTAAAGAATGTCAGGATGATATTTTTCCGGCATGATCTCGGGATAGGACAGCTTTTGGGGCAGCAAAGGAAAGCAGCCGAACCGCACCGCCTCCACCACTGAGATGCCGAAATTCTCCTGGATGGCCGTGGAAACCACCACACTACCCCGGGCCAGCCAGGCGTGATACGCAGCCCGGGACGGCACATACCCGAATACTTTTATCTGGTCTCCAAAAGTTTGTTTTGCCCTGTCAAACACCGCAGGATACCGGTCATACCGCTCTCCCATGACAGCCAGAGAAAACGGCATCCCTTTGTCCCTGAGTCTGCCAAGCACCCGGAAAAAAACCTCTGGCTGCTTGTCATACTCCCACCGGTGGTTCCATATAATTAATGGCGGATCTGATGGATGCGAATCTGATGAACGCGTTGTCGCAGAAACCGGTTCTGCCGGAAAACGGCATCCCGGATACACCACCCGGGTTTTTTCTAAAACACGGTTGACCATTTGTGACGGACGAGGCCCCGGCATCTGCTTTATCAGTTTCCGGACCTCTTTTGCAAATGCGTTCAAATGAAACGCAGAATTGAACAACACCTGGTCAGCAGCCAGGGCAGAGGTGATATTGATAAAGCCCAGCCCCACATCCGGTGTTCTTTTTTTCTCCCTGAAAGAAAGGGGATAGGACAGCTGGTTTTCATGAAAATACAACACCAGGGGCGGCCGGGAAGGTCCCGCCAGTGCCAGAAAATCTGTAACATTCATCATGTCTGTGGCAAACACAAGATCATAAGAGGCAATATCTTTTATCTTCTGCAAAAACGCCAGGGCCGCTCCCCGCATACGCCATTTCCAGGAACTGGCAGGCAGGGTCACCAGGGTCACATCATGCCGGGAATGGGCGGCAAAACCCGTGGCAAAATCCTGGTGGGATCCGCCGAAAAAGGGTTCCAGAAACAGCACTTTCATTGTTATCCGCCTTTGTGTCTGCTTTTTTTTATTCAGGCCCTGTATTACCTGTTTCAGGGGGATGGGTCAACACCTGCAGTTGGATCATGCGGGCAATCAATTGAAAAAAACATTGCCATGGCACAGAAGAAAATTATAATATAGATATTTGGTTTTTCAGGGAGCCTCCCGCTATGGAGGTGCCATAATGAGTTAACGATAAAACAGGTTAGAATTCCTTTTGCTTCAGTTAAATGATCCCTTTATTATAACACATCCGGAAACAGCCTTTCAATCCGATGATCTTTCCATCTTCCTGAATGTCCGGGAAAACAAAGAGTATGCCAAGGTCAGCTATCCGGTGAAATACGGCATTTTTTCCCGCCTGGAGACCCGGGAGCTGATACTGGAATTCAACCTGAACCATGAAATCCGGCATGCCAGATCCAAAACAAGACACTGGCTCCATCCCTCGGAATGGCTCAAGCGCACCGTGGGCAATGACTGGATCTACTATTCCAGCGGGGGATATGCCGGGGTGTATGAGGCCATCGGTGAATATTACCTGCCCAATTTCACCTATCCCACCAATTCGCTGCTGGGGGGCCGGCCATTTGAAGAACCGGAAGTCGCAAAAATCTGTCAAAACTGGCCCGAACTGCTGGCAGCCGTGCCGGACAGCCGGCCTGACATGCCCGCACCGGTGGCTGAATGGCTCGGACAGGTGAAACACATCACAAAAGCAGACCTGGAGAATAAAGCCCAAACCCTGTTTGAGATCTGCGGCGCCAGAACCACGGTGCTGCCGCCGGATGCCAGGCATTCAGACTACAATGTGATCCCGTTGACCATTGCCGACGGATGCCTGTACAAATGCCGGTTCTGCAAGATAAAGAACAAAAAACCGTTCACCCCCCGGACCCCGGATGATATCCGGAGACAGATCCAGGCTCTGGCACACCTGTACGGCAACGACCTGGTAAATTACAACGCCCTTTTTTTAGGAGAACATGATGCTTTGAACGCGCCGGCAGACCTGATTGTTTATGCAGCCAGGGAAAGTTATGACCGATTCGGGTTTGCACGCAGCTACATGACCCGGCCCCGGCTGTATCTGTTCGGCAGCGTGGATTCCCTGCTCGATGCAGACCCGCACCTGTTTGAATCCCTGAACGCACTGCCCTTTGACACCTGCATCAATATCGGCCTTGAATCCTTTGATCCAGCCACCCTGGAGCTTCTGGGAAAACCCGTCACCGCCCGGCAGGTGGGTCTGGCTTTTGACAGAATGCAGTCCATCAACCAGGCCTGTGCCCGCATTGAAATGACAGGCAATTTTGTCATGGATGACCAGCTGTCCCCGGACCACACCCGGGCCGTCCTGGATCTGGTCCGGCACCGCATCACCCACGCCCTGCCCAAGGGAAGTGTGTACCTGTCCCCCCTGGCATTTGCCAGACCCTCCAGAGAAGTGCTCTATGATTTCTACCGGCTGAAGACCACCAGCCGCCTGCCCATGTTTCTGTATATTATCCAGCGGCTGTAGCCTGACGCAATGCCATATTGTGCCCCCGGTTGTTTACGGGACCGTCACAGTTTTTTCTTGAAAACCGCTGTCCGCTGCTTCAAAATCTCATCTGTACTCCCCACATTCATATACCGCAACAAAGGAGGAACAAAATGAACAAGACCGACATTCACCCGAAAATGGTATCCGGTGTCATGACCGCGTTTGCGGCGGATGCACTGGCCCTGGGCGTTCACTGGGTGTATGATGTATCCCGGATAAAGGAGCGGTACGGCCGCCTGGAAACTCTGACAGCCCCTGAAATCGCCCTGTTTCACAAAAACAGACAAAAAGGGGATTTCACCCATTACGGAGACCAGATGCTGGTGTTGCTGGAATCCCTGAGTCACTGCAACGGCTTTGACCTGGACGATTTTGCCGCCAGGTGGCAGGCCCTGTTTGATAATTATGCCGGATACCTGGACGGGGCCAGCAAAAAGACCCTGGCCGGTTTCCAGGCAGGCAGATCACCGGCGGCATGTAAAATGCCGTGGTAACACAGCCTGGAAAGCCTCACCAGGATATTGGATCTGCACTTTGTCAGGGTGTCCTTTGCATTCTGCCGAACTCCTTTTTCAGCACATGCCTGATACAAAATCACTGTATATCATAAGGCGGACCCAACGGGTATGCCACGATTATCTGCATGATTTGGTATGCCAAAGTACAGCGATTTACCGATGGCAGTTTCCTGAATTTCCACTTAGAATACTGTTCAGGATGCAGCGGTTTTCTGACTGCCGCCTGAACCAGAATCACCGGATATCCGGTTTTAGCAAACCCGAAAAAAATCTGGAGGAGCTATGCAGAAACTTTTAAAAAATTTGATCACCCTTCTGTTGCTTATGTCACTGGGTTTTCTTACGGCCAGCTGTAATACCATGCAGGGCATGGGTGAGGATATGGAAGCCGCCGGCGAAGAGATTCAAGAAACGGCCGATTGATCTCTTTTTAATCTGAAGCGGCAGAAGGCAGCTTCCCGGCCGCATTCATGCATAATGGACATGGAATCGAGCCCGATAGTATCAACCCTGGTTTCAAGATGACCAACCGCTTGATGACACATACAAAAAGGGATCTGTCATGCCCAAAACAAAAAATTGTCTATATTTCTGCATACTGGTTTTTATCCTGCTGGCAATGGGCTGCAGCACCGTCCCGATTACAGGACGCAGGCAGCTTGAACTGGTGCCCTCTGATCAGCTGATGGCCATGAGTGCCGATCAGTATAGTGATTTCATGGCCAAACATGAGGTTATCACCAATACTCCTGATGCCCGAATGGTTGAACAGGTAGGCAACCGCATCACTCAGGCAGCGGAACGTTATTTCCGCGAGCACAACAAATCCGGAATGCTCCAGGAATACAAATGGGAATTCACCCTGATAAAAGACCCCAGTGCCAATGCCTGGGCCATGGCCGGCGGCAAAGTTGCAGTTTATTCGGGTATTTTAGACATCGCACAGGGAGAAAACGGTCTTGCCACCATTATGGGGCATGAAATCGCCCATGCAGTCGCACAGCACGGCAATGAAAGAATGAGCCAGTCATTATTGAATCAGCTGGGCGGTGTGGCCCTGGCAACCGCCCTTTCACAGCAGCCGGCAATGACCAGAGATTTGCTCATGACCGCCTATGGCGCCGGCACCCAGGTCGGTATTATGCTTCCTTACAGCCGGCTTCACGAAACAGAAGCCGATCAGATGGGGCTGATCTTCATGGCCATGGCCGGTTACGATCCAAGGCAGGCGGTTGATTTCTGGTCGAAGATGGAAAAGCAGGGGCAAAAAGGCGCCCCTCCGGAATTTTTAAGCACGCATCCTGCCCATGCAACACGCATCTCGCAGATAAAAGAATATCTGCCCACGGCCATGAGATATTATACCCAGAGGGATTAAAGGCCATGAAAAAATTAAACGGTGTACAAATCGGATCCGCGACAGAACAGGACTGTCTGATTGCCGGCCATCATACCCGGCCCGAAGTGCTCACAGAATTATTCCGCCTGGCCGGAAGGCCTGGATCAGGCCCTTGAAGGGAACTTAATGCTCACCTTTTTATAGTCATCCTTGTCTTTGACTGAAATTTTCAGATCCAGGCTTGATTCGCCCAGGCCAAGGGCAAATTCGCTTTTTCCCTTTTTATCCTCAAGGTGTATCATTTCCCTTACCACCTCAAAAATTTGGTCTGCAACATCCGGGCCTGGAGAGGGAAGCTTACTGTCACGGTGTTCTGCGGTAACGGAAACATTTCCGTCATTGGTCTTCTTTATCTTGATTTTTTTGGCATTATCATTAACCCCGTGCAAAGCTGACAACGCCAGCCACTTCAGTGCTGCTTCCAGACGGTCCTCACCGTTCGTGATTTCGGACATTTCCTTGAGTGGATCTGTGGTCGAAAAGCAGTCACATAGTTCCTGTACTTTTAAATGCAGATTCTGTACGTCTTTCATTTTGCCGAATCCTTTCTGATAAATGGTGAGAGTTTGCCTTTATGCGGGTAATCCATGTCCAAAATATAAGAAGCATTAAATAGTATGCAACCCTGGATGTTTTTTTGATCGAATAGAACAGGAAGTTATTTATGCATGATTTCAAAACCCTTTTCATTGACCTCATTTAATGGTACAACCCGGTCCATGAAACTTTTGGGCCCCATATCCCTTCACGGCGGACATTCCGGTGAATTCTGCTGCCATGCCGAAGACCGGCTGGCAGATATCATCCAGCAGTATATTCAAATGGGTTTTTGCCAGGTGGGAATCACCGAGCATATCCCACCGGTACATCCGAAGTTTCTGTATCCGGAAGAAGTTGAACAGGGCTTGACCATGGACCATATTTATCAGCGGTTTGCCCGGTATTTTACGACCATCAGACAGCTGAAAGCGGATCTGGCGGACCGGATCCAGATTTTTGCCGGCATGGAAACCGAAGCATTCACCGGGTATCTGCCCCATGTTCGACACCTGGTGGCTGAATTTTCCCCGGATTATCTGGTGGGGTCGGTGCACCATGTGGCAGACATCTGCTTTGATTATTCTTCGCAAACCTATGCAGCTGCGGTCAAGGCCTGCGGAGCTGTCGAAGCCCTGTACATGGATTATTTTGACCGCCAGTTTGAGATGATCCAGGCTGTCCGGCCTTTTGTGGTGGGGCATTTCGATCTGGTCCGCATCCATGATCCTGATTATACCGCACGGGTGCTGCACCCGGAGATCGATCGGAAAATCGACCGGAATCTGGATCTGATCAAAGAGCTCGGGCTGGTCATGGACCTGAACCTGCGGCCCCTGACCCGGGGAGATGCAGAGCCCTATCCTGCAAGATCCATTTTGGAAAAGATCCGCTCCCGACAGATTCCCATGGTGCCCGGAGATGATTCCCACGGGGTTGCTCAAGCCGGCATACATGTAGCCGCCGGTATCCGTCTACTTGAAAAGATGGGGTTTGATACCGGCTGGCCGGTTCCTAAGCTTCTGGAAATCAAATGAGTGATCCAAACCTTGTCATCGTGTTGAAAGAACCCCAGGGGCCTTTGAACATCGGGGCTGTGTGCCGGGTGATGATGAACTTCGGGGTCACCCGGTTGCGGCTGGTGAACCCCTGCAAAGAATTCCGGTCCCTGGAAGCCCGGAAAATGGCCCTGGGCACGGTGGAGATCCTGGAAAATGCAGAAGTTTATCCAGACCTGCAAACCGCCTTGGCCGACATAAATCTCACCTTCGGCACCACCCGCAGGTTCGGCAAATACCGTAAAAACTTTCTGACCCCGGCCACGGCAGCCCGGCAGATCGCGCAATCCGGCCCGGATCTGCGCTGCGCCCTGCTGCTGGGCAGAGAAGATACCGGCCTGGAAACCCGGGACCTGGATCTGTGCCAGCGGTTTGTCACCATCCCCACCCATGATGCCTATCCCTCCATGAACCTGAGCCATGCCCTGGCAGTGCTTATGTATGAAGTCTCGCTCAAAGCCCATCTCACCGGCGCCTTTCAAGATCCCGGCCCCAAACAGCCGGCTTCGGGAAAAGAAATCGAGAACCTGTATGCCCACATGCGCAAAACCCTGCTGGACATCGATTTTCTGGACCCCCAGAACCCGGACCACCTGCTGCGGACCTTCCGGCGCCTGTTTGGTGATGCCGGGCTGTCCCCCAGGGATGTGAGAATACTCCAGGGACTCATGAGCCGCATCGACTGGACGGAAAACCAGCGCAGAAAACTCGCTGCTATGCACCAGGACTCTTCTCCACAGAAGGACAGCTGCAGATAACAGCAGGGCAGTTGCATATAGATATGATTCCAGGTATATTTGACATATTATAAACACAGGAGGCAATCACCATGGCGATCCGCATATGTGTGGCCGGAGCCACCGGCTGGGTGGGAAAAGAACTGATCACAGCAATCTGTGCACCTGAAGCATCTGAAAAATTCACATTATCTGCTGCTGTGGCACCAGGCGCCACAGGAAAGCATATCGGCCAGGTACTGGACCTGGCATCTCCCGGCGTGATTGTTTCACAAACAGTGGCAGATGCACTGGCATCAGCCCCAACCGACGTGCTGGTCGATTACACCCATCCTGAAGTTGTTTTTGACAACATTAAAACAGCTGTTGAAAACAAGGTCTGCGCTGTTGTCGGGACATCCGGTCTATCTTCGGAAGACTATGACCGGATTGACGTCCTGGCGCGGCAGCATGGTGTGGGCGTGATTGCATCGGGAAATTTTTCTCTGTCAGCCATGTGGATGCAGCGCCTGGCATTACAGGCGGCAAAAGACTTTTCCCACTGGGAAATCCTGGATTATGCCGGTTCAGGCAAACCGGATGCACCCAGTGGTACAGCCAGAGAGCTGGCCTTTCGCCTCAAGGAAATAAATACCCCGACATGGGACGTGCCCCCGGATCAGATCCAGGGCCCCAAAGCCACCCGGATAAGAACACCGTCCCAAAATGGGCAGCAGCCCGAGACATGGCGCAGCAAATATTTACCCCGGCTGTGTTTTCCTTGACAAATCTCCGGCAACATGCCTTAAAAAGACCAGGAAAACGCTATAGGAGGCCATAAGATATGATCAAAAGAATTTTAGTCGGGCTGGGCGGAACACCATTTACCAAAGCTGCCACCCAGTGGGCCACGGAACTGGGGGACCTGCACCAGGCACAGCTCACCGGTGTCACCATTGTGAACACCAAAAAACTGGAAAATGTGGGCCCGGTGCCTGCCGGAGCAGATGCTTATGCCCAGCGCATGCGCGAAAAAAAAATCCAGGTAACCAAAGAGGGCACGGAGCAGGCCATCGCCGTTTTCAAAGAACACTGCAGCAACCAGCAGGTGGTGTGCCGCCGGATCCAGTATGAGCAGGGGGATACTTTTGAAGCCATGATCGATGAAGACCGCTTCAATGACCTGACCATTTTCGGACTCCGCAGCATATTTGAATACGGATTTGTCACCGACCCGGACAAAGCCATCATCAAACTGCTGCGCCAGGGGGTCCGTCCCATTCTGGCGGTGGCGGAAAAATACCGCCCTGTCAAAACCGTGCTGGTGGCCTTGAGCGGCTCCATGGAATCAGCCAGGGCCACCCGGGATTACCTGCTTTTAAATCCCTGGCCCGGGGCTGCCATCCGTCTTGTCCATTTTACAAAGCACAAGGAGCCGGAACCATTTTTACTGGAAAAGGCAGCAGATTATTGCCAGGCCCATGGGTTTGAAGTAGATACCGACCTTGTGAAAGGCAACCCGCAGTCTGATCTGCTCGCTTATGCCCATGACCATGATGCGGACCTTATCGTCATGGGCAACAGTTCCCGGAACATTCTCCAGCGGAGCCTGCTCGGTGATACTGTGCTGGAAACCATCCATTCAGCAGATATACCTTTGTTCTTGTCCCAGTAGCCATGAAGCCGCCCCTGCCAGACATTGAAAAACCGCCGGCGTGCTGCAGGGGTGGGCTTTTTTCCAGTATTCTGCCCCTTGCGCTGTTCGGGCTTTTGTGCCTTGCCTGGCCCCGGGTGGTGCAGGGACAGATTTTTGCTGTCCAGTGGGCCTGGGTTCCCAGTCTCGACCTGAACCTGGCATTCCGCCTTGACGGCCTGGGGCTGTTGTTCTGTTTAATCATCACCATGACCGGT
>JAABRW010000435.1 GCA_011390695.1 Desulfotignum sp. | reverse complement strand
CTTAAGCTCCGGGCGATTGTTGAAAAGGAAAAGCGGTTGCGGGCTGCCACCGGTATCCGGAGGGCCAGGGAAGCCACGGTGTTTACCGCGCCGCTGAAGATTTCAGGTCCTGTCTCGGTGACGGAAGAGACCGGGCAGACCCTGGCATCCCCCCGGAACTGCTATGTATGCAAAGCAGAGTTTAAACAGGTCCATCACTTCTACGATAGCATGTGCCCGGAATGCGCGGAGTTCAACTATCAGAAACGTTTTCAGACCGCATCCCTGAAGGGCCGGGTGGCATTGATCACAGGGTCCCGTCTTAAAATCGGATACCAGGCCACCCTGATGATGCTCAGGGCCGGGGCAAAGGTGATTGCCACGACCCGGTTTCCCAGGGATTCCGCCCTCCGGTTTTCAAAAGAGAATGATTTTTCCGACTGGGGGCACCGGCTTCAGGTTTACGGTCTGGATCTGAGGCATACCCCGAGTGTGGAGCTGTTCTGTGATTATATCAAGGATACGTATCAGCGGTTGGATATCCTGATCAATAATGCGGCCCAGACCGTCCGGCGGCCACCTGGGTTTTATGCCCACCTCATGGGGAAGGAGACCGGGGATACAGACCTGCTGCCTGAGAATGCCCGGATGCTTCTGGGGCAGTATGGCAGATGCATCTCCCGACTGGCGTTCGGCCGGTCGGAAAAAATCGGAAAGGAAAAGGCCCTGTCCGTGACCTGGAACGGATCAGCACCGGGGGTGGGGCTGCGCATGCCGGCACAATTGTCCCAGATTTCCTACTCCTATGACCATTCCCTTGATGTGCCCGAAGTGTTCCCTGCAGGCAAACTGGATGCAGACCTCCAGCAGATGGATCTGCGGAAGACCAACTCCTGGCGGCTGCGACTGGGGGAAATTCAGACATCAGAAATGCTGGAGATCCAGCTGGTCAACTCAGTGGCGCCCTTTGTGCTGTGCAACCGCCTGTCAGAGCTGATGAAAAAAGACGACACAGGGCAGAAACATATTGTGAATGTCTCGGCAATGGAGGGCAAGTTCCTGAGATTTAAGAAGGGCAGCCGTCATCCCCATACCAACATGGCCAAGGCATCCCTGAACATGCTCACCCATACGGCAGCCAGTGACCTGGCGAGATACGGCATTTACATGAATGCCGTGGATACGGGGTGGGTAACGGATGAGGATCCGGCGGTCCTGGCAAAGCAAAAGCAGGACACGCATGATTTCCAGCCCCCGCTGGATATTGTTGACGGGGCAGCCAGAATCTGCGACCCGTTTTTCCACGGGATCATCACGGGGAAACACTGGTGCGGTAAATTTCTAAAGGATTATTTCCCCATTGACTGGTAGGAGACAGGAAACCAGGGTCTGCCTCATACCGGATTTATTTTATAAAAACCATTTTCCTGTCCTTGATACATTCAGGCCACAGTGATATCTGCATCCAGATACACGTCCTGGATGGCGTGCAGCAGTGCTATGCCGTCTTCCATCGGTTTTTGGAATGCTTTGCGGCCGGAAATGAGACCGGTGCCGCCGGCGCGTTTATTGATGACTGCCGTGCGCACAGCCTGCTGCAGATCATTTTTTCCGCTTGATCCGCCGGAATTGATCAGGCCGATACGTCCCATGTAACAATTAGCCACCTGATAGCGCGCCAGGTCAATGGGATGGTCACTGGTGAGTGCTTCATAGACCAGATCATGGGTTTTGCCAAAGTTGATGTCCTTGAACCCGCCATTGGTGGTTGCCATTTTTTGCTTGATCAGATCGGCCTGGATCGTGACACCAAGGTGATTGGCCTGTCCGGTCAAATCCGCAGCTGCGTGATAGTCTCTGCCGCCTTTTTTAAACTCACTGTTGCGCAGATAACACCACAAAACAGTGAACATCCCAAGCTCGTGGGCCCGGGCAAAGGCTTCGGTCACCTCTTCCACCTGGCGCATGGATTCTTCTGCGCCGAAATAAATGGTGGCACCGACGGCAGCCGCGCCCAGGTCAAATGCCTGTTCTGCCGAAGCAAACATGCGCTGATCGTATTTGTTGGGATAGGTGAGCAGCTCGTTGTGATTCAATTTAACCAGAAACGGAATTTTATGGGCATATTTGCGCGAAACCGCTCCCAGCACGCCAAGTGTTGATGCAACAGCATTGCAGCCCCCCTCCATTGCCAGTTTGAGGATATTCTCTGGATCGAAATAAATGGGATTCGGTGCAAAGGCACTGCCGCCCGAGTGCTCGATGCCCTGATCCACCGGCAAAATGGACAGGTGGCCGGTGCCGCTGAGGCGGCCGTGGTTGAACACGGTGTTTAAATTCCGCAGAACCCTGGAAGAACGATCCGTGTGCACCAGTACCCGGTCGATAAAATCCGGACCAGGCAAATGCAGGGTTTCTTTTTTGATGGTGTTACAGGTATGTTCCAGGAGCGATTTTGCATCGCCTTCCCCCAAAATTTCCCGGATGTTTTTCAACATGGTGGCTTCTCCTTTCTATTTTGTTTTTTCCTGGGATGAGACAGCCTCTTACACCTCCCAATGATAATGTATTTTAGGTCATGAGACAACTATTCTTATCCAGATTGTCCCTCTGATTTCCTTTTCAGCCTCATTCAGGAATAAGCGCTGTCATTCTCCTTCAAACCCAACAGGTGGTTTTCAAAGCGGAATACGGCTGTTTCGCCACATGCGTATTGCCTTTTGCCGGGCAGACTGATACCCTCCCGGCCCATGAAACGGTTTTTTGGCATATCCTCCTTCCAGATCCTGGCCATGTTCCGGCGGGGGCTGTTCTTCAGTTACCTGACCATCTACCTGCGGCATTATCTTGGGCTGTCTGTCACTGCCACCACTTTGTTCACCACCCTGCCCATGATTGTCAATGTCCTGGCCCAGCGCTATGTCTGGGGGGTGCTTTCGGACCGGCTTCAGAAACGGCGGCTGCTCATTGTCTGGGGGGAGCTCCTGGCCGGGGTCGGGACCATCCTGCTGTTCTACGCCCATAAACTCCCGGCAGATGCCATTGCCTCGGGGTGGGTGATCATCGGAGGCCTGGCCGTGATTGAAATTTTCTGGTCAATGTCCAATATCGGATGGTCTGCCCTTATCTCCGACGTCTACCGCCAGGCGGAGCGCAGCCGGATCATGGGGCGGCTAGAAAGTATCGGGGGCCTGGGACGTATCGCGGGTGTGCTCTGCGGGGGACTGCTCTACGACAGGATGGGCACGGCCTTCCCTGGATGGGGTTTTTACGAAGGCAGCCTGTTCTGGGTCTCCGGCCTGATCATGTTTCTTTCCGTTTTTCCCATGCTGCTGGTGCCGGAAGGCGGGATTTCTCCTGAAGAAAAGCTGGCCGCCGGGACCGGTCAGGGCTCAGAATTTCTTCCGGCCTTTTTTTCCACCTTTATCCTGGCCATGGCCCTGATCCACTTCGGCCGCAACGCGGTAACCATTATCATTCCCCAGTACCTGAGTCTGGGAACGGGGCTGGCACTGCCCGCCATCACCCTGAGCCATGTGCTCAACCTCAGGTCTGCAGGCCTGATTCTGGCAGGACTCTTTGCCGGAAGGCTCTGCCGGAACATAGGAGAGCGCAGATGCCTCGTCTTCTCCGCAGCTGTGGCGGTTCTGGCCCTTCTCATCGTGGGTGTCACCGTCAATCTGGCATGGATTTGCCTCTCCTCTTTGCTCATGGGGATCTCAGAGGTGCTGGTCATTGCCTCTTCTTATGGCCTGGCCTCGTCCTATATACCGCCTGAAAAACGGGGTACCTGTTTTGCGCTGTTCAACGCCACCCTGTTTCTTTCATGGGGGGTGGGGGCCACCCTTATCTCAGGCCCTGTAACCGATGGTTTCATGGCATTTGGCGCTTCGGAAACCCATGCCTATATGGCCTCTTTCCTGGCCTGCGCTGGTGTGGCCCTGGCCGGCATCCTGGTACTCTTCCGCCTTTTCCGGCTGGAAAAGAATACCTAAAAAAAACAGGCCCTGCGGCAATATTCTCCTTGAAGTGGAAGGATTTTCCAAGACCATCTGAATATTCATGTTCCTCCTCTTATGTATATGCATTAACCCTGGGCGCAAATCAGCGGTCCATTGACAATACTTTGTATTAATTCTAAAATTAACACCTTGAATGTAAGATGATAGATCAGAGGCGGCACAGGGGATATGGTGGAAAATCAGGTAACAGTTTTGGGGTGGAAGGAATGGATTGCGTTGCCGGGGTTGGGTATACCTGCCATAAAAACAAAAATAGACACAGGCGCGCGTACCTCAGCTCTCCATACTTTCGACATTGAAACCTATTCATCCCGGGATCAGTTAATGGTCAGGTTTCGAATGCATCCGTTAAGAAAACGCAAGGATATCGAAATCATATGTGAAGCGCCGGTTGTTGATCAGCGGATTGTGAAAAATTCCGGTGGACATCCTGAAGAGCGTTACATTATTGAAACCGAGGCTGCAGTTGGGGATAAAAAATGGTCTATAGAGATAAGCCTTACCAATCGTGACAACATGATTTTCCGGATGCTGCTTGGTCGTTCAGCCCTTGGAAAGGGATTTATAATCGATCCCGGCAGCAAATATATGACCGGGCGCTCTTTGTCCAGAACGTATGATCAATAAAATTTACAGGAAGACCAGTCATGAAAATCGGAATTCTGTCAAGAAAAGCTGAACTTTATTCGACAGCCCGCCTTGCAGACGCTGCAAAAAACAGGGGGCATAAGGTATTTGTTATAGATCCTTTGAGATGTTACATGGATATCACATCACATAAGCCTGCCATTTATTATAAGGGAGAAAAACTTGAGGGCTTTGACGCGATAATTCCCAGGATCGGCGCATCCATAACCTTTTACGGTACAGCTGTTGTGCGCCAGTTTGAGATGATGGGGGTTTACAGCATAAATGAATCTGTCTCAATAAGCCGCGCCCGTGACAAACTCAGAAGCCTTCAACTTTTGGCCAGAAAGGGTATTGGGCTGCCTGTCACAGGATTTGCCCACAGCACACAGTTTACGGACGATCTGATTTCAATGGTAGGCGGGACACCCCTTGTTGTAAAAATGATAGAAGGTACCCACGGGGCCGGTGTTGTCCTGGCTGAAACCCGGAAGACCGCCCAGAGTGTTATCCAGGCGTTTCGCAAGCTGAAGGCCAATATCCTGATTCAGGAGTATATAAAAGAATCCAACAGCAGCGATATACGGTGCTGGGTCCTTGGACCCAAAGTGGTTGCATCCATGCTGAGACAAGGCCCTGAAGGGGAGTTCAGATCGAATCTCCACCAGGGCGGAACTGCCCGCAAAATTAAAATAACGCCGGAAGAGAGATCCACAGCCATCAGGGCCGCAAAAATAATGGGGCTCCATATGGCAGGGGTTGACATGCTGAGATCCAATCATGGACCTGTAGTAATGGAAGTGAACGCCTCCCCCGGACTCAAAGGGATCGAAAATATCACAGACATAGATGTGGCAGATCTTGTTATCAATTATATTGAAAAAAACGCATCTCCAGGCAAAAACAGAACAAAGGGAAAAGGGTAAATCCAATTCTACAGGAATCCATTAACATAGCAGGAAGCAAAATAGACCCGGGCAAAACCGCTTTTGTTAATGTTCCTGTTGCAAAGCTTTACACCAGTACGGCAATGGCCATGCCGGTTCATATCATTCACGGTAAACAGTCAGGTCCCAGGATATTCATTTGCGGCGCTGTGCACGGGGATGAGATAATCGGTACTGAAATTATCCGCCGCCTCTTGAAACTGAAAAAGGTCAATAATCTTAAAGGCACACTGGTTGCTGTGCCTGTGGTGAATGTCTACGCCTTTGAGAGGCATTCAAGGTATTCCCCTGACAGGAGGGATCTGAACAGGTGCTTTCCCGGGTCAAAGACCGGTTCTCTGACATCCCAGCTCGCAGCAACATTCATGTCCAGAATAATAAAAGGCTGCCGGTACGGGTTTGATCTCCATGCCGGATCAAACCACCGGGCCAATTTGCCGCAGATCAGGGCTGATATTGAGGATCCTGCCATTCTGGAACTTGCAAAAGCGTTCCGGGTTCCTGTTGTTATCAATTCAGCACTCAGAGAAGGGTCTTTGAGA
Source organism: Desulfotignum sp. (assembly GCA_011390695.1). The sequence continues at coordinate 3,150 of JAABRW010000435.1, read as the reverse complement.
CAGTCCGCCCTTGATCAGGGCATAAAAACGTTGATTTATGAAGCCGGAGAATCCCTCCGGTTTGATGAAGAGGCGATCCGGGCTGGTGTAAGGGGGTTATTGTCTGTAATGACACACATGGGCATGACAGGTCCTCCTTCTGTCAGACGAAAATCCAAAGGTGATCCCTTAATTGCAGAATCAACTTCATGGATCAGGGCACCGGCGAGCGGTATCCTGGAAATGAAATATCCCCTGGGGGCAACGGTTTCAAAAAACAGCAAAATAGGCGTCATTGCCGATCCTTTCGGACGAAATGAGAAAGAGATCATTTCACCTGTATCCGGAATGGTTATCGGAAGGCTGAATCTTCCACTTGTGCACAAGGGAGATGCTGTTATACATATTGCCCATTTCGATCGCCTCAAAAGAATCGCTCCGGCCATTGAGGAATTTAAAGGGTCCATAACAGAAGATTTTTAAAAGCTGTGCTGCGTTGTAATTTTCATGCCGCAGGCATCAGCTTCTGCAGGAGGCCTGCAGACATCTGATCATTTCACCGGGGGTTTCTGCCCGCAGTATGACGTCCCGATGAGGGGATTTCAGAAAGCCTTCTTTTTCTGCATTGTCCAGCAGCGCGTCCAGGGGAGCAAAATAATTGTTTATATTGAGGAGTCCCAGGGGTTTGGAATGGAACCCTAAAATAGACAGGGTATATATTTCAAAAAATTCATCAAACGTGCCGATGCCCCCCGGCAGGACCACAAATCCGTCAGACATTGCCACCATCCGGGTCTTTCTTTCATGCATGGTAGGAACCACATGCAGATGTGTCAGTCCGGGATGGAAAATTTCCTTGTCCCGCAGCGCCTGAACGGTCACGCCCACCACCCGGCCGCCCGCCTTGAGCGTGCTGTCTGCCAGCAGTTTCATCAGTCCTGTGTTGGATCCGCCATATACACATGTCAGATTGTGTGCAGCCAGTTCTCTGCCCATTTCTTCGGCTGCTCTGGCATACACCGGGTCAGCAGCAGGACTGGAGCCCAAAAAAATACAGATCGCATCCATGGTTGTTTCCACCATCTATGAAAGTTTTAAGTTAATATCTGACGGCTGACTGATGCCGGCTGTCTTCAGGTATACCCTCCCTGATGTGTAATACAGTAAAATTGCTTGAATCAAAAATAGCATACCATTTTTGATTCGGAAACCATCAATTTTCCGGGGCCTGCCGGCAGCAGGTCCGGCATCAGAACCGGGGATCCTTTTTTGTAACCATCATGGCCTGAGAGACCACAACAAATGGTTCTCCCCGGCAATTGCCCAGACTGCTTTAATTTGATATATTCTGAAGGCCATGTTTTTTATCGGTTCATGGCAACATGGAACCCAAACAGCCGGATCATTCAGAACCGGTGTTGCAGGTATAAAGGATTAATGGAAAAATGTCCGGCTGAAAAAGGACCATTCAGAACGGGTGGTCCAGGAGATCCTGCTGATTGCAGCAGGTCAGAGACCGCGGTTATGTGGAATCGAAAAGGCTGTGGCAGACCGGTTTGATCAAGACCTCCAGGGTGGCAGCCACTCACACCACGGGGCTTGTCCAGCATGCCATGTCAATTTACTGCATGGATTTTAAACGGTTTCGAATCTGTTCAATTCGTTTCCTGTTCACACCAAAATCCCAATATCCCGCCCGGGCGGCGGATCGGACATGGATGGTGGTTTTTGTTGATTTTGTGTCCGGAAAATAAAATTCTACATCATCAACAAATTTAAATATCTTGGAGAAAAACTTGGCTCTGATGTAATTGTCTTCAGCGGTGATAATTTTTGATCGGTTGAATTCTTTGAGGATTTTTAAAATCTGATTTCGTGCCTCGGATGGTGTCCCTGAAATCTGTATGGGTTCAATAAAATGTTTTTTGTCTTTTGCCTGACTGTTCACACAATTCGGTGAAGCTGGGCATTGTGCAAGTTGGCCATTTTCAATTCCCAGTTTCGACACTTTTCCTGCACACCCGGTTAAAAGTAATAAAACCGTCAGAACAATGTGAATCTGCTTTTTCATTGTCTTTTTTCCTTATTTTTTGCAGAACATTTACCATTCACGGACTACCTGTCATGTTTTTTGCCTGCTGCGTAGAGGAAATTGCTCCGCTTTTTCTGTTAAAAGGGGTTGCAAACCAATGGAAAACTGCTGCTCTATCCTTGTATAGTAAAAAGAGTTCAAAAATGCAATAGGGGAAAGCCCCTGATTTTTATGGCTGTTTTACGTTGAAACGAACGGGTTGAGCAGCTTCTTTCATGCATGGCGGGTACCACATGCAGCTGAGTCAGTCCGGGATAAGGGATTTTGACAAGCCCAACAGATTGTATTATAAAGCAGATTTTTTCATGCACTATGTGGAGATATTATGCAGACAGGAAAAATCAGCCAGCGCATTAAAACCTATATGGATAAACGCGGCATGGATCTGAAAGGTCTGGCAGAACAGACCGGGCTTTCCGTGCCGTTTCTGGAAAACATGCTTGTTGAAAACGTGTACCCGCCCCTGGGGCCGTTGATGAAAATCGCCAGAGCTTTGGGCGTTCGCCTGGGCACGTTCCTGGATGACCAGGGACAGGCCGACCCCTTTATTGTGCGGCACAGCACAAGAGCTGCCGAGTTCAGCGTGTCCGGGGTTTCCGGCAAATCCCCGGCCCTGAATTTCTATGCCCTGGGCACGGGCAAGATGGACCGGCATATGGAGCCGTTTTTCGTGGAAATCCTGCCGGAATCCGCCGAAGAAAAAACCTTGTCCTCCCATGAGGGAGAAGAGTTCATCGTGGTGACCCAGGGACAGATCGAGGTGATCTACGGCAAGGAAACCCATATCCTGGGACCCGGGGATTCCATCTATTACAACTCGATTGTGCCCCATTACGTGAGCTGCCACGGGGACGAAAAAGCCGCCATCCACGCGGTCATCTATATACCGGATTAACCAGGGGGAAATTATGGCAACAGATGCAGGATTGCGGGAGATTACCCTGGGGGATCTGCTGGACGAGACCGTGGCAAAATACGGGGATCACGATGCCCTGGTGTATGTGGACAGAGATTTCCGGCTCACCTACAGGCAGTTCGGGGACCTGGTGGATGAGCTGGCCAAAGGGCTCATGGCCCTG
>JAABRW010000434.1 GCA_011390695.1 Desulfotignum sp. | reverse complement strand
AATGAGAAAAACTATATCAGAAAGCTGTGTGTTGTCCAATTTCAAATTTTGATAGGATTATAGATTTATATCGGTTTTTTCGATTGCATGCCAAATATGAATAATGCATCTGCTGATATATTTCCTGTTGAAAAAACAAGGGGCTTGCTACCCTTGAGCGGCTTTAGGGCAGTTGGAAAATCCATTTTTGATGGAAGTTACATGCATAGACGTACCGCCATTATTGTTATGGTAAAGTATCCGCAGGCAGGGTCGGTCAAAACCCGGCTCGGCAGGCAGATCGGCATGGAAAGAGCAGCTGTGCTGTTTCGCGGATTTGTCCGGACCATGCTGGCAACCTGCCGGTCAACAGGCTTTGACACCGTGATCAGCTGTCATCCGGATCATCCGGTTTCCGATTATCGGGAATGGCTTGGCAGCGGGTTCGATTTCATGGTGCAAAAAGGCTTGAACCTGGGTCATAAAATGCGGGACGCCTTTGAACAGGGATTCGTCCGGGGGTTTGACCGGGTCATTCTGACCGGCAGTGACCTGCCCCATCTGCCGGCCGCCACCCTTGATGAGGCTGCAAAAAGCGTCGAAACATGTGATGTGGTGATCGGTCCTGCCCTGGACGGGGGATACTACCTGGTGGCCATGAAACAGGACCGCTTTTTTCCTGAAATGTTTGATGATATACCCTGGAGCACGCCGGATGTGCTGAACATCACCCTGAAGAAATTGGCGGAAGGCCGGCGCAAACCCTTCCTGCTGACAGCCATAAGAGACATCGATACCCTGGAGGATCTGAACGCTGTTACAGCAGAAACCGGTCTGTTCTCCAGCCACCGAACAGATGAAACCCAACAGGGCAGCCGGTGATATGAACATTTCCGTCATAATGCCGGTTTTCCGGGAAGCAAAAACCATCAACGCGTTTCTTGAAACCGTACAGACGATTTTTCCCGCACCGGCCCATGAAATCATTGTGGTGGACGGCAGCCCTGAAGGCGACACCCTTGCTGCTGTTGCGCTGCCCTGGATCAAAAAGATCCATTCCGTCAGGGGGCGGGCCAGGCAGATGAACCAGGGTGCTGCCATGGCCAAAGGAGATATTCTCCTGTTCCTGCATGCCGATACCATGCTGCCCGGGGATGCACCGAAATTGATAACACATGTGCTTTCCGGGGAAAAAGACATGGTGGGCGGGGCGTTTTCTTTGGGGATCGATGATGACCGTATCCCTCTAAAGATCATTGAATGGTTTGCCAATCTCAGGTCCCGGTTGACCCGGGTGCCCTACGGTGATCAGAGCATTTTTCTCAGAAAAGACTATTTTGACCGGGTGGGCGGATTTTTGGAAATCCCCATCATGGAGGACCTGGAACTGATGACCCGGACCAGAAAGCAGGGTTGCCGCATCCATATCCTGAAGCAGAAATCCACCACATCTTCCCGGCGGTGGAAAAAGGAAGGCATTGCAATCTGCACCCTCCGCAACTGGCTGATCCGGCTGCTGTATCATTTCGGGGTTCCGGCAGACAGGCTGGCGGCATTGTACAAATAACCGGTTGTGGCCACGACGCCGGAATGCGGCCGGCCCTGACCGGTGCCCCCTGCTTTCAGGCATTCAGGGCTGCACCTGTTTCCTTTTTTTGGGATTTGTCTTCCCATTCACAGGCCTGTACGTCCTCCACTTCTTCCCAGCCCGTGAACATGGCCCGGGTGTGGGCCATGACTGTGGGGCCGGTGGTGATCATGTACAGATGGACCACCAGGAATATCAGAAAAGCAAAAGCCCCGGCCATGTGTAAAAAACCCATTGTTCCCAGGGTCCAGTCCAGTCCGAGCAGGGGCCAGGAATTGTAGTAGTAATAAAAAAAGCCGGTGACCATCTGGTAGGGAACCAGGACCGAGACGATCCCCAGATAGGTGAGCCTTTGAAGGGGGTTATGCTTTATGCGGACGCTTTTGGGCACAGGATGGACTTCGCCCCTGAAAATGCCGTACGCATAGTAACAGCTTACATCGTACAGTTTTCGGAATGTGGGTATGTAATGCCGCCATTCACCGGTGGTCACCATCCAGAACACGATAAAGATGTAAAGAATCAGCCAGGCCCAGGCACAGAAATTATGGACCGTGAATGCGGTTTCAAAACCCAGAAACGCATAGGTGCCGTGGATTTCAAAGCCGGTGATGAGCAACACCAAAATGAGCAGGGTCTGGGCCCAGTGCCAGAACCGCTCGAAACGCGGATAAAGATAGATGATATTCTTTGCATTCATAATATATTTTACCTTTGTGTTTTTTTGCCGGCAATTTTTCTGAAGGTACCGTGAAGGATTACCGCTATCACACTCAGGACCACACCGATCCACCCCACCATGTCCAGTCCTGCGTGGTGATCCCGGCCGGGCATGTAAAATCCTGCCAGATCGGCCAGGCGGCCGTCCCGGCTGTGACATTCCTCACAGCTGATCCGGTTCTCTTTGGGGGCGACCATATGGGTAATGGGAAAATGATATATGGTTTCCACGAACCCGAACTCGCCTCCGTACGCCAGGCCGACATATTCCATACCCGCTTTGATGGCCTTCTGCCAGTCGTAGGACCTCCAGTAGGCGGTTTCCTCCTTTGGGCTGAACAGATGCAGCGCCGCCATGGTATTGCGTATGCTGTCATAGGGTTGTTTGCCCTTATGGACCTTGAACGGGTATATTCTGGACCGGGGGTCGTCCCGGCTGCCCATGACCCGGTTGAGTTTTACCGGTTTTGAGGGGTCGATTTTATCCGTTAGAAGGGTGTATTCCAGGCCGCCGTTGAACCAGAAGTATTCGGGAACCACATTCTTGGCCCAGACAAACTCGCCCTTCTTGGTGTCATAGGAATGCTTGCCAAAAGGTCCGTGCTCGGTGTAAGGTTTGCCGTCTTTCATACGTCCGGCCGTGGACCAGTCCCACCACATCTTGGTGGGAAGCTGACGGGCATACGCCGGAATATGGCAGGACTGGCAGGCGACTTTGTCTGTGTGGTCGTTGGCCTTGGTTCCGGGTTTGTGGGGTTTGTCCGTGTGGCAGGAGACACAGGTGATACGTTCGATGAGATCGTCTTCTATCAGGCTTTTTAACTCTTTGGCCGCCGGCTTCTTGTAACAGCGCCCTGCGATTTTGTGTGCCTTGGTGGTGTGGCACCGTATGCAGGTAAAATCCGGACCTTCGGCATCCATGTGGACATCGAGCTGTTCATCGGGTGACAGAAGCGAAGAATCCAGATCCCCGTGCTTGACACCGTCGCCGCCACCCCCGTAGAAGTGGCAGGTGCCGCAGTTATTCCGCGTAGGCCGGCCCACACTCTGGGCCACCTTGTTCCAGTCAGGCGGATTATAGGTTTTTCCCATGAATTTTTTCGGCTCTGAGACAGGGTGCCCTGCGCCTGTGGGAAATTTTTCGTATGTGCCGGTCTGATCGTGACACACCAGGCAGTCGATGTTTCGTTCCGAAGAAAAATCAAATGTGTCGTCTTTCCAGCCGTATCCTGCATGGCATGATGTGCAACGAGCCTCGTTGCCCTGGATGTTCACTCAGAAATTGTTCAGGGTGAGGCCTGCTTTGCCCATCTTGTTTTCCGGGTCTGCCGGGCACAGCCATGTCCAGTGGATTACCTGGTGAAACTGACGGCCGGCTTCATTGTGGCATGTCAAGCATGCTTCGGTAACTTCCGGACCTGAGGTGAAGGTCTCTTTCAATACCTCGTGCCGGGAATGGTCAGCCGTGATCCATCGTTCCGGCTGCTGCACCACTTTTTTGGCCTCGGCAGCCCCGTAGGTCTTGTAGGACTGCTCTGACTCTCCTTTGGTGGCATGCGCGGCCAGTGGTATAAACAGCAGCAGCCAGCCAAGCAGGCAGCACAACAACCTGGTTTTGAAAACGTTCATAATACCTCCTGGAAAATCATATATCCCATATTAATATGACTTATAATAGCATCTTAGAAGGAGCCCGGCCTTGTAATCAATCGGGGAAATCCCCCATTTTAGATCATTGTTCTATGCAGTTTTGAAATCGATCTTCAGAATCTGTGACCGCTTCTTCAAAAACCATGACCGCTCCGGCCTGGAGAGTATAAGGGATGGATGGCCTGGCAATTGTGCGGCATGTGAACAATCATGTTTACACGTTTGCTTTTGGGGGTTTTCCCCAATTTCATTTTTTCCCAGGTCCGTATATTGTGTGTATTGGACATGTCGCACCAGCTGTAAAAGCCATGCATGTCAGAGACGATTAAAATTCATTTTCAATCAGGAGGTCACCCATGACATTCCAAATAACGTTGGAGCCGATATTATCAATTGCAGCAGGAGTTCTGATTCTGGTTTTTCCAAAATTTTTAAATTATATTGTCGCAGGATTCCTGATCTTGTTCGGCATTTTACAATTGGTGTAGTTGTGCCCGCACCTGGAAGGGGCTTTAGCGACAAAGCGGCCCCAGGAAGAAGAAAACAATACCAAAGACAATGTTACAACGGGTTTTGGCTGACGGATTCAGTCTGTCACGGACCATAGCACAGGCGACCCGGGATGTGAAAGGCACTTTTGCGGCCCGGGTTTTTTCCGGTGAACAAAAGAGCGCTTGATCTGCCGGCGCATGTGCTTTATTAATAAACTTTGCCTTTGAACATAGAACCCCAAATTTGTACATAGAACCCCAAAAGTATACAGGAAAGCATATGACCGATCTATTTGACATAACCCAGATAAATACCATGACAGTTAACAACCGGTTTGTCCGGTCCGCTACCTGGGAAGGCATGGCTGATGAAGAGGGGGCAGTGACCCTTGAACTGATCGACACCGTCACCCGGCTGGCAGAAGGCGGGGTGGGCCTGATCATTTCCGGGCATACCTTTGTCCTGCCGGAAGGCCAGGCCGGCCCCAGGCAGATGGGAATATACAAAGATGAACTGGTTGACGGCCTGAAATCCATGACCGATGCCGTTCACCAGGCAGGCGGAAAAATGGTGGCCCAGCTGGCCCATGCCGGCACGTTTGCCGCGGAAAATATTACCCGGACTCCGCCCCATGTGGTGTCTCTGTTTGAGGGTCTGGCCAAAACCCCCCGCCATGAACTGACCATCGCAGATATCCAGGCCCTGATGTCAGCCTATGTGCAGGCTGCTGAGCGGGCAAAAGCAGCCGGGTTCGACGGGGTCCAGATCCATGCGGCCCATGGATATCTGTTCAGCCAGTTTCTGTCTCCGGTCTACAACCGGCGCCAGGATGCCTATGGCGGGTCCATTGAAAACCGCAGCCGGGCCCTGTGTGACACCGTGGATGCGGTGCGGCAGGCCGTGGGACCGGACTTTCCCGTGCTGGTGAAAATCAATGCCTGGGATGATGTGGAAGGCGGCCTGACCCTGGAAGATGCGGTTGAGACTGCCAGACTCCTGCAGAATGTTGGCATCGATGCCATTGAGGTGTCTGGTGGATTTCTCACCAGCAAAACATTGTCCCCCAGCCGGCTGGGCATTAACAAGCCGGAAAAAGAAGCATACTTTGCGCAGGGGGCAGCCGCAATAAAACAGGCCCTGGACATTCCCGTCATCCTTGTGGGGGGCATCCGCTCCCTTGAAAAGGCACGGGAACTGGTTGCCGGCGGTGTTTCCGATTATATCTCTTTGAGCCGGCCCCTGATCCGGGAGCCCGGCCTGATCAACCGCTGGCGCAGCGGGGATACCGGCCCGGCCCTGTGCAATTCGGACAACCTGTGTTTCCGCCCGGCGTTGAAGGGAGAGGGGATATATTGTGTGACTGAACAGCGTGAACGCTCTGAATAACGGTTATGCCTTCAGGAATTATTGGTCTGTTACGGCTGTGTACACGGCGTTTTCAGCCGTACCGCCGGTGAAGGGGTTTTTGAAACAGACGGTATGGGCGTGAACTTCCGGAAACACGCTTTCCAGCAGGGATGTGAACGCTTTTTCCGGCGGATCATCGGACCACAGGGCGAACACCCCGCCCGGGGTCAGGTGCCCGGCCAGTTCCCTCAGGCCTTCGGGTGTATAAAACCGGGCATTGGTCCGGTGCAGGACCCGGTTGGGGGTATGGTCGATGTCCAGAAGAATGATGTCCTGTTTTTTTCCGGGAAAGTCCGGATCAAATCCCTGGTCAGCATCCCGGCTCCGGGCGAAAAAATCATCATGGATCATCCGGCATCGGGGGTCTGACGACAGCTGGTTTCCCAGGGGCACCAGCTTTTTTTTGTGCCAGCTGATCACCGGTGCCAGATATTCCACCACCACCAGGGAGCTTACCCGCGGATCTGCCAGGGCGGCGGCAGCGGTATATCCCAGGCCCAGTCCCCCCACCACTACATTCAGGTGGGGTTTGGTTGCCAGGGCCAGGCTGATCTCCGCCATTTTGGTTTCCGCCTCATGGAAAAGGCTGGACATCAGAAAATGGTCCCCCAGCCTTACCTCGTAAATCGTTGTGCCTTCCAGCTGCAGCAGGCGCCGCCGTCTCAGGCTCAATTCCCCCAGTCGGGTCTGCTGACAATCCAGTTCTTCAAAAAGCGGGTCCATAGGTCTCCGGAAATTCAGGTAGTGTTTGATCACGCACCATAGCACAGACAGGCAGGGATGGGAAGATCTGGATATTTGCCATAAGCATGCCGGGCTTTCGATCGCTCTGTGCAGCACGCTGTCCCGGGGCCCGCCCCTGTTGGTGTCCTGTGCCCGGCCCGAGGTCTGCGGGGGCCGGTTTACATACGAACAATGAAGTGCGGCATCCCGTTCTTTGGTTAAAAACCATGCCGGCATCTTTTACCAGCCCCCTCCGACGCTGACGGTCCGTTCACAGGACACCACCAGGGGCTTTCCGTAGAAGCGCATGCTGCTATAGCAAATATTCAGGGGAAGATCAGATCGCTTGACATGGTGCAGTGCATGGATTATGAATGATTCATAAAAAACCTGCCTGGCGCAGCACATCGTGTTTCCATGGTCTGCGGTGATCTTTGAGATCTTCGTGGGACAAGGGAGCGGTGATATGCCGGTTTCGGGCCAGATGTATAAAGGACCTTAATGCAGGCGGATCTGAACAAGCTGAAAACTTTTTACACCCTGGCAAAGGCCGGCAGCTACACCGGGTGTGCACAACGGCTGTGCCTGACCCAGTCCGCCGTAAGCCATGCCATTAAAAAACTGGAAACAGAACTGGGGTTTGAACTGGTGGACCGGGCCGGCCGAAAATTTCGTTTGACCAGGGAAGGGGAATTTCTCTTCCGGCGGTGTGCCGATATTTTTCCCAGGATCGACGATACCCTGGACAGTCTTGCCGCCGGCAGAGGCCACCGGATATCCCTTACCCTGGGCGCTCCGGTGGAGTTCGGGTCATCCGTGCTCCTCAAAGGAATAGCCCCCTTTTTAACCAGCCATCCCCACATTCATGTGGATTTTTTCCTGGATCCGTATTTGCTGGAGCCATTGCTGGCAGATGACCTGGATATTATTGTGGACTGCATTCCCCACGTGCACGAAAGCCTGGTGTGTGTACCTTTGATGAGAGAGGAGTATGTGGTGATCGCCACCCCGTGGTATGTGGCGGATCACCGGATTCACACCATTGCCGACCTGTCCCGGTGCAGCCTGCTGTCCTTTGACAAAGACCTGCTCTGGTGGAAAAATTTCATCAATGCCCTGGCCGGCAAAGCGGATTTCGGGTGTGACACTGTGATCCGGATTTCCAGTGTCCGGGGCATCATAAATGCTGCCCTTGCCTCCATGGGGGTGGGGTTCGTTCCCCGGTACACGGTGCTCAAGGAGCTGGAGAGCGGTCAATTGACCGCTCTGTTTCCTGATACCGCAGTTCTCAAAGACCAGATCAACATCTACCTGAAAAAGCGTAATTTTGAAAAACCGCCCTTCCCGGATCTGATCCGGCACATCAAGTCCCTGCGCCTGCACTGACTCGGTTCAGCATGTCTGGCATTTTTGTATCCGGTATTACAGGTTAAAGGCAGTCATCACTGCTGAGGCAAAGGCTGAAAGATCCTGGATATCATGGCGGCAGGATTCATATATCTGTTTCATATCCAGCCGGCCGTATTCATGGACGATCAGGTTTCGCAATCCCACGGCCAGCGTCATTTTTTCACAAAGTGCAGCATCGATTACATGATGTTCTTCAAGAAAATAAAACAGCTCATTGGTGGAGCCAGCTACTCCCATGCCTTGTTCGCTGACAATATGGGCTGCCATGTCAATGCAGCTTTGAATTGCCAGATGCAGATTGAACAGAACGATATCCTGGGCATCGGGACTTGCCAGGAATTGGTCCAGGGGCAGAGCCGATTGTTTTTTCACCCGATCCAGGTGTTTGTCCACAGAACTGATTTTGGCAAACAACACATCTTTGTCAACCATTAACCTTCTCCTGCAACTTGTTTTTCACGCCGGCCTGCATAGGTTCCAGATAATAACCGAAATCTGCGATCCGGGATATGGCGGTCATATTGAATTCACTGACAACGGCCGGGTTTTTCACCACAAGCTGTCTGCCTTTGAGGAAAATCTGTTTGAGCAGCACTTCCCCGGCCCGGTTCATCACAATGGGATGGATATCCTTTCTCAGAAGTCTGCCAAGATCAGTCAGATACCGGCGGCAGAATTGTTCTGCTGATGGTAAGTGTTTCGGTAAAAACAGGATTGCCAGATCCACATCACTCATGGGGCGGTTTTTTTCAGATGCAAATGATCCGAACAAGTGCACGGCAGCCACCTCATTTTTTGTTTCAAAATATTGTGTGATTGTTTCTTCCATCGCGGCTGACATCCTTTCTGGATGGATAGTGCCTGTTTTTTTCCGCAATGTCAAGGAAGGTGCGGCATGTCTTTTTTTGCTGTTATCCGGCGCAGGGTCATCCTGCCGTATGCCATGACCGGCGCCGAACTGGAACCGGTGCTGGCAGAGTGTTAACCAGATATTATTTTCACCGACAAGGCCAAAAAAAGAGGTGCTGTTACATCCGTCCGGGTATGTTGACAAAAGGCTGACATTTGCTAACATCCAAAAAATACGGTTTAAAGGGGAAATAATTGACAAAAAGGCATTTAAACCGCTGGATCAGGAAGAGAAAGTTAGAACCCTTTGCAGCGGCAAAAAAATGTGAAGGTGAATTATGTGGAATTATCGAGTTGTCCGCAGAAAAACGGTCTATCAGGATTCGTCGGGCAGAAAAGAAAGAACCAATTACACGTATGCCATACATGAAGCATACTATGATAAGAATGGGTTTGCAGGGGCGATCACGA
>JAABRW010000433.1 GCA_011390695.1 Desulfotignum sp. | reverse complement strand
AACTTGTTTTTTTTTGACAGGAACAGAGTAGTAAGGCAATATTATTCCCCCACTGATACAAGCCCAATATGTTGTGCTTGTATCAGTGAGGGGCAACTTAAGTCAAGAAAAAAACAAAGTCTGACCTTCTAGATTGATGACCAGGCAGCTATGACCTGGCTGTCATGGATGGGACAGGGCATTATGACAAAATCTCTTTTACGGTTATCCCCGCCGGTTCCTGAGTTCCCCGGCAATGATGCGCAGCCCGTCCAGGGTCAGGGACTGGTCCACAGCTTCAATGGTGCTGGAAAGGCCGGCAATGAGCGGGGCCAGACCGCCGGTGGCAATGATTTTTGGTGTCTGGTCCAGTTCTTTTTTCATCCGTTCCACCATGCCGTCCACCATGGCGGCATTGCCGTGGATAATCCCGGACTGCATGCTTTCAATGGTGTCTGTACCGATCACTTTTTTTGGCGGGGCGAATATTTCCACTCTGGGGAGCCGGGATGCTTTTTGAAAAAGGGCTTCTGAAGAGATCATCACCCCCGGAGCAATAGCGCCACCCAGGTATTCCCCTGCCGGAGAAATGACATCAAAGGTGGTGGCTGTACCAAAATCAATGATAATCAAACCGGTTCTGTATTTATCATAGGCAGCCACCGCATTGACGATGCGGTCTGCCCCCACTTCATTGGGATTGCTGTAAAGGATGGGCATCAAAGTTTTGACTGATGCCGGCTGGATCCATTCCGGGGTCAGTTGCAGGTATTTTTCGCTGAATCCGTTGAGAATCCCCACAGAAGACGGGACAACCGATGAAACAATCACCTGGGTTATGGCGGACAAAGGAATGCCTTTGTCGGAAAACAGGGCCTTTGCCAGCACATTGAACTCATCTGCTGTGTTATCCCGGACCGTGCGGATCCGCCAGCTGTGTTTCAGAATATCCTGGTCATACACACCGATAACGGTATTGGTGTTGCCCACATCAATTACCAGAAGCATGGGGGACTCCTTATTCAATTGTAACGGTAAAAACCCGGGGATCCGCCTGGGTCATGATCAGGCCCACAGGTATGTTTATTCGGGCATTCCGGGCATAAACCCCGGGTGATAATCCTTCCAGGTCGATAAAGGCAAATATCTGATCCAGCAGGTTCTTGTTTCCCATGGCTGCAAAAGGCCCTTTGACCGCAATGGTGATGGCGGCTGGTGCAATGCCGGCTGTAAAAAGACAGTTTTGAATCTGAATGGGAATGTTTTCAATAATTTTTTCCACCTGTTCTTCCTGAATCTGCACAGTGACCACGATAATGGGAGCAGAGGCGGAATACAGATGGGGATTTTCCAGGTCCAGGGGGACTTCCTTTTTAAAGGTCTCCTGGGCACCGGTCAGGTCAACAGGCTTGGTTTTCAACACCTGGATGCCGTCATCAATCAGGGACCGGGGGCCGGACAATATCACAGAGGCCGGTTCTGCAGAAGGTTCCAGAACAATATATCCCTGGCCAGGCGTACCTGTATAGGGAACTTTCACTTTAAAGGTGCGGGTGGTTATTTTTTCCAGATGTACACTCAGGTAGGAAGGGGAGATATCCAGTATCGTTATATGCGGATCCACAGGTATCCGTTTTTTGTCCACCGGCAGTACATAGTGCCCCGGTACAATGGAATCGGAAGCCCCTGCCGGATCAATATCCAGGTCAGTATACAGATCAGCCGGATACTGAATATGCTTTTCATTGATTTTTTTAATCAGTTCAGGATCACCTTTGATCCGGATTTCAATTTTATCGGTGCGGAACTGGGTGAGGACCATGCCTTCGGGTACATTGGAAAATTCCACCGGCAGCAGCAGGTTTGTTTCCACCGGTTCTGTGGTGCACCCGGAAAAAACAAGAAACAGAAAAACAGCACAGCATAATATATGGTTTTTCAGTTCAGGCATTCCTAATGGCATCAAAGACCCGGGTAAACGTAACTGCGCGTGCCACATCATGCACCCGGACAATGTGGGCCCCTGCAGACAGGCAGGCCCCTACTGCAGCCAGGGTACCTGTTTCAATTTTTTCCGGATCTTTTTTGATTTTATCAGACGAATTTTTGTTCAGGATATTCTGAATAAAGGATTTTCTGGAAGGCCCCATTAAAATGGGAAATCCCAGGGCCTGCAGTTTTTCCAGGCTGTTGATCAGCACCAGGTTATGGTGAACGGTTTTGCCGAAACCAATGCCGGGATCCAGGATGACATGCTGCCTGGGAATGCCTCTGGAGAGGGCAAATGCAGCCCTGGCAGCAAGATAGTCGGTAATTTCCTGCATAAGATCATCATAATCCGGGTTCACCTGCATGGTTTCAGGGGTGCCTTTCATGTGCATGAGCACCACCGGCACCTTGTAAGCGGCTGCCAGATCAGCCATGGCCGAATCCTGCTCAAAAGCGGAAATATCATTGATCATGGCAGCCCCGGCATCCAGGGCTGCTCTTGCCACGCCGGATTTCACCGTATCAATGGAAATGGGGATGGCAATTTTTTTGGCCAGGGTCTGGATAACCGGAATGACCCGGTCCATTTCCTCCTGTTCCGATACAGGCTTGGAAAACGGTCTGGTGGATTCCCCGCCGATATCCAGGATATGGGCCCCCTGTTCAGCCAGGCGGAGGCCCTGGGCCACGGCAGTCTCATAGGTGTCAAACCTGCCCCCGTCGGAAAAGGAATCCGGGGTCACATTCAACACCCCCATGACACAGGCCCTGCTGCCCAGGTCCAGGTGAAATCTGCCGAACTCCAGGTGAAAATTTCCCATTGTTATTATTCCCTGTCAGGCTTTTTTTCCGGTACATCATCATTGGGGGTATCATCCGGGACATCTTCTGCTGTATCCTCAGAAGCAGTGCCTCCGGAATTTTCCGCTTCTGCAGTCCCGGAACCATCCGCCTTTTCAGCATCTGTTTTTTTGGGGGAATCTTGGGATGCGGCAGTATCCGGTGTGGTCCGGACAT
Organism: Desulfotignum sp.; assembly: GCA_011390695.1. Next base: position 6,315 of record JAABRW010000433.1, on the reverse strand, counting down.
TTTTGCGGCCGTAAAAATCATAGTCCGGCCGCAGTTCAGCAATCAGATCATCCAGTTCCGGTCCCAGTACCGTTTCTTTTTCAATGAGCAGGTCAGTAAGCTTATGAAGGATATCGACATTATCTTCCAGCAGTTTTTTGGCTTTTTTATAGGCCCGGTCAACCAGTTTGGCAACCTCTGCATCAATCTGCTGGGCAGTGGCCTCGGAATAGCCTTTGGCCTGGGTCATTTCCCTGCCGATGAAAATATTTTCATCATGGTCTTCATAGGAAAGCGGGGCCAGGTTGTCGCTCATGCCGAAACTCCGGATCATCCGGTTGGCCAGCTTGGTGGCCTGTTTTATATCGTTGGCAGCACCGGTGCTGATGCGTTTGAAAATGATTTCTTCAGCCACCCGGCCGCCAAAGGCAATGGCCAGTTCGTTTTCCAGCTGATCCTTGTATTTGAAATCCCCTTCTTCAGGCAGAAACCAGGTAACCCCTGCTGCCCGTCCCCGGGGAATGATGGTGATCTTGTTGATGGCATCGGTGTTGGGAAGAAAACGGGCCACCAGTGCATGCCCCCCTTCGTGATAGGCGGTTGTTTTCTTTTCATCTTCCTTTATCACTTTGGATTTTCTTTCAAGCCCCATGTACACCTTGTCCTTGGCATCTTCAAAATCTTTCATGAACAGTTTTTCATGGTCCCGTTTGGCAGCCAGCAATGCTGCTTCATTGACCAGGTTTTCCAGGTCTGCACCGGAAAAACCAGGGGTGCCCCTGGCCAGGATAACCGGGTCCACATCACTGCCCAGGGGGGTTTTTTTCATATGTACCCGCAGGATACCTTCACGGCCTCTGATATCCGGCATATCCACCACCACCTGGCGGTCGAAACGGCCCGGTCTGAGCAGGGCCGGATCCAGCACATCCGCCCGGTTGGTGGCAGCCATGAGAATAACCCCTTCATTGGCTTCAAACCCGTCCATTTCCACCAGCAGCTGGTTCAGGGTCTGTTCCCTTTCATCATGGCCCCCGCCCAGGCCGGCACCTCTCTGGCGTCCCACCGCGTCAATTTCATCGATAAATATGATGCAGGGGGCATTTTTCTTGCCCTGGGCAAACAGATCCCTGACCCGGGAGGCACCCACCCCCACGAACATTTCCACAAAATCGGAACCGGAAATAGTGAAAAACGGGACCCCGGCCTCTCCGGCCACAGCCCGGGACAGCAGGGTCTTACCGGTTCCGGGGTGGCCCACCAGGAGCACCCCTTTGGGAATACGGCCTCCCAGACGGGTGTATTTGTCGGGATTTTTCAAAAAATCCACCACCTCGGTAAGTTCTTCTTTGGCTTCATTAATGCCTTCCACATTCTCAAACGTGACTTTTTCCTTTTTATCATCCATCAGCCTGGCCCGGCTTTTGCCGAATGACATGGCCTTGCCGCCCCCTGCTCCGCCCTGCATCTGGCGCATGAAAAAAATCCACACACCTATGAGCACGATCATGGGCAGCCAGGAAATCACAATGGACATGAGCCAGGAAGATTCTGCCGGTGGTTTGGCCTGGATGGAAACGCCATTGGCCCGCAAAAGCTGGATGAGCTCTCCGTCATCAGGGGCATAGCTTTTGTATCTGGTACCGTTGACATCGGTAAAGTACAGTTCCTGTCCCTGGATCACCACATCCTGTACCCGGTCCTTTTCCACCATGGACAAAAATTCCGAATATCCAATATCTGCCTGCCCGACCTGCTGCTGGTTGAAAATATTATACAGCATGACCATCATCAGGACGATCACCAGCCACAGGGAAATGTTTTTATAAAATTGATTCAATGTTGATCCTCTCTCCTTATCTTTAAATAGAACACCAAAACTTACGTATATATAAACACAATTTGCGAATATACAAGGAAAAGTTTTATGGTTTTGTGGGCTTAAGCCTCCGGGGGCAGCTGTCTGGCCTGTTTCTGCATCCTGCCCAGCTGCCGCAGAGGAAGGACTTCTTTTTTAAAAATGATCTGATACCGGGTTTTATATATCCTGATCTGCCCTGGCATATCCAGATGCCTGCCCGGTTCAGCTTCTTTCAGGAGATGCTGGATGGCCCGGACATGGTCATGGGTGATCTGTCTGAGGTTTGCCTTTACCGCATGGATGGCACACCGCAAAACCCTGGGGGCCAGGGCCGGGTGAAGTCGGATGACAGCCTGGATGGACAAGAAAACAGCACCTGGGACTTTTTTTTCCACACAGGTTTCAAATGCCTTTTCTGCAATACCCTCCAGAAACCGATCTTCCTCATACAGGATGCTGCTTATTCGGTGAAGCCCTTCTTTTACAGCGGGATTATACTCTTTTTCCAGCATTGGTATCAACTGGCAGCGGATACGGTTTCGCAGGTACCCTGGGTCCTGGTTGGAAGCATCCATAACATATGCCTGGCCCAGATCATCCAGAAAATCAAGGATTTCTCTGCGGGAGCAGTCGATGAGGGGCCGGATAAAACGGTCCTCCCGTATCGGCGGGATCCCTGCCAGGCCTTTGGATCCGCTGCCCCGCAGCAGTCCCATGAGCACCTGTTCTGCATTGTCGTCTCTGTTGTGACCGGTGGCAATCCGGGTAAATCCGTGGGTGGCTGCAATCCGGGTGAAAAAGGCATACCTGGCATTTCGACCGGCTTCTTCCACCGAGGTGCGGGTCTGTTTTGCCAGGGCCGGTATCTCCTTTTTTTCCCAAAAAAACGGCAGATTGTACATTGCGGCAAATTCTCGGGTAAATGCCTGGTCCTGGTCTGCGTTTACCCCCCGCAGCCCGTGGTGAAGATGGGCCAGGGCGATGCGAAGCTTTCGATCCGGTGCAAGGCAGAGCAGCACCCGGGCCAGTGCAATGGAATCCGGTCCCCCGGAAATGCCTATCAACACCCTGTCATTTTCCCGGACCATGTCATGGTTATGCAGGGTCAGCGCCACCTTGCGGCAAAATGTTTTTTGTATCCGGCAGGCCCGGGCCATAATCTTTGAAAAACTCCATTAACAGGCAAACAGGGACAGATCGGTTGCCGGGATGATCCCGGTTTTCCTGGCATATGAAAAAAATGCGGTAACTGCCTGTTCCCCTGATTCCCCCAGGTCTTTTGAAAAATCATTTACATACAGATCAATGTGTTGACGAATTACTGCCGGATCCATTTCCTGGGCATACCGGGTAATATAATCCGCGCCCATGTCAGGATTGGCAAATGCATGGGCAACACTGCTTTGGATCAGGGACTGGATCGCACAGGCAGTGTCCGGATCCATATCCCGGCGCACGGCAATACATCCTAATGGAATGGGCAGTTCAGTCTTGGTTTCCCACCACTGTCCCAGGTCGGCCTTCATCTCCAGCCCCATGGACTGGTATATGAAACGGCCTTCATGGATAATGATACCGGCATCTGCTGTCCTGTCCAATACAGACGGCATGATTTTTTCAAAGGACATGGGCAGGATGGTGAAATCAATGTCAGGGAATTGATCAGCCATGAAAAAACGAAACAGGTGACAGGCGGTGGTACCCATGCCGGGGACAGCCACTGTCTGCCGGGTTGTATGTGAATCTTCCAAGCCTGTGCCGGGCCGGGACACCACCAGAGGACCGCATCCCCTGCCCAGGGCGGATCCGCAGCGCAGCAGCGCATACCGGTCCAGCAGATTTCCCAGTGCGGCAAAAGACAGTTTTGTAACATCATGGGTAAGCATTACCGCCTGCTGATTCAACGCCTCCACATCATCAACTATAATGTCAAACCTGAAACCCTTGAGATCAATCAGTTTTTTTGCAATGGCCTTGAATATGAAGGTGTCATTGGGACAGCTGGAATAAGCCAGTTTGAATATGGGGGATGCATGCATGGCCAATGTCTTCACAAATGCAGCCTGCGGGGGGGCATCTGATCAAAGCCCAGGCCTTCTTCAATAAGGGCCAGCAATCGGGATTTTTCTTCCGGAAATGTATATCCTTCATAATCATGGGTGAGCAGCAGGCTGCCTCCGGGACGCTGCCAGTAATTCATGGCATGATCAAAGCACACTTTTCCGGTGATCTCCAGGTCCTGGATCATGGTCTTGAGTTCCTCCAGCTGTTCTCTGGCAGTCAGCAGGGTGATGTCACCTGCCTGTACCTGCTGGTGCAACGGGGTACCGGGAATGGGACGGAACGGCCGGGACCGGATATAGTGGGGGTTGATGGCATTAAGAACCCGGGCCGTGTTTCTGGCATGGTCATGGGTCTTTTCTTTCCCTCCCAGGCCGGGCATCCAGTATTCAGATACCTGAAATCCCGCAGCCACCGCTTTTTTGCCGGCCTTGATCTGGCCGTCTGACGTGACCCCTTTTTTGATGGCCTTCAACAGATCATCATCCCCTGTTTCCAGGCCCAGATGGAGCCGGTCCAGGCCGGCGCTGCGGATGGCTTCCAAATCTTTGGCCGGTTTCTGGGCAAGGGTCCTGGCCCGGGCATAGGTGGTGATCCGTTCAATATTGGGAAAGGTTGATTTCAGGTGTTCCAGCGCTTTCACCAGATCCGGGGTTTTCATGATCAGGCTGTTGGCATCCTGGATAAAGGCGGTCCTTCCCCCTGCCATGAGCCAGTTGATCAGCATGGCAGCTCCCGGATGATACTCCAGTTCAGGATTTTTTTCCAGCAAAGCCATCACCCCTTCCCGGGTGATGCCGCCGTTGGATGCAGCATTTGTGGACATGGTTTTTATATCCTCTGCCAGAGCAGCCATGGCATCGATATCCGCCAGGATTTCCGACAGGGGGCGCAGCTGAAATTTTTCTGTCTTGTACATACTGCAGAAGGTACAGTGATTCCAGGGACAGTTCCGGGTGAACCGCACCAGCAGAGAAGCGCTTCCCCCTTCGCTGGGGGGCCGGTATACCCCGGTTTCAAATCTGTATTTGTCACTGGTCATGGGATCTCCATTTTATTTCAAGGGTTAATATCTTATACAATAATGCATTTCTTTGTCTAATGCAATACACCTGCATGGCAGGACAACTGTGATCTGCATGGAGAACATCGGTCAATTGAACGGGGCTGCATATATCATGACCGCTGTCAATCTTTACATTCTGGCTGCCGTGCTTATTATCTTGGGGTAATTTGAAAAATTTGATCCCCAAAGGATATTAAGATATGGGCGCACAGAGAAAAAACCGGCACCTGTCCACACAGGTGCCGGCATCAGACAGACCGGTACCGGAAATTGCCCCTGCCACGGAACTGGACCGCATCATTGTCAGAGGGGCCCGGGAGCACAACCTCAAAAATGTCGAAGTGGAGATCCCCAAAAAACAGCTGGTGGTCTTCACCGGGGTGTCCGGGTCCGGCAAATCCAGTTTGGCATTTGACACCATTTTTGCCGAGGGCCAGCGCCGATATGTGGAGTCCTTGTCCTCCTATGCCCGGCAGTTCATCGGCCAGATGGAAAAACCCCGGTATGACACCATTCGGGGGCTTTCCCCCACCATTGCCATCGAACAGAAAGCAGCCAGCAAAAACCCCCGGTCCACCGTGGGCACCATCACCGAAATTTATGATTACCTGCGGGTGCTATTTGCCCGGGTGGGAACCCAGTATTGTTTTCACTGCGGCAAAAAAGTGGGCCGGGGCCATGCCCAGGGCATGGTCTCCCAGATCATGGCCCTGCCGGCCGGTTCCAAAATTCTGATCCTGGCACCGGTGGTGGAAAACCGCAAAGGTGAACACAGAGAACACCTGGCAGAACTCAAAAAACAGGGCTATGCAAGGGTCCGGGTGGACGGGGTGGTCCAGGATCTGGAAAATGTCCAGTCCCTGGCCAGAAACAAAAAACACCACATCGAGGTGGTGGTGGACCGGCTGGTCATCAAAGCGGAAGGGACCTTTGAAGAGCGGCTCACCGATTCGGTGGAAGCAGCCCTGAAACTGGGGGGCGGCCAGATCATCGTGCACATCCTGGGCAGAGAGGACATAAAAATGAGCGAGGCCCGCTCCTGCTGCGGCATTGCCTACCCGGAGCTGTCCCCCCAGATATTTTCATTCAACTCACCTCTGGGCATGTGCCCGGACTGCAACGGCATCGGGACCCTGCTGTCCATGGACCCGGACAAGGTGGTCCCGGACAGGGACCTGAGCATCCGCCAGGGGGCGGTGAAACCGTGGAAAAACTATTTTATCAAAAATCCCCGGTATCAGAACGACAACTCCTGGGGCCTGGGCCAGCTCACCGCCATGGAGGAGCAGTGGGGCATCGATTTTGACCGGCCCTGGAAAAATCTGCCCAAACCCCAGCAAAATCTGCT
>JAABRW010000432.1 GCA_011390695.1 Desulfotignum sp. | reverse complement strand
CTTGATTATACACAGCAAAAAGATGATGTCCGGTTTCTGATTTCCAAGCGCATCCTTGAAATATATGCTTCCCGCCAGGTTGTTGTGCCGGGTTCCCATGATGAAATACCCATCACCATGAACGACCATGTAAAAAAAGAAATCAAGCGCCTCACCGGACCTGAAAAAAATTTTTTCATCCGTTCCCTGGAACGTTCAAGCCGATACAGACCCTATATTGTTGCCCAGTTGCGGGCCGCGGGCCTGCCCGAGGAGCTTTCCTGGCTGCCTTTGATAGAAAGCGGATTCAAGCTGCGTGCCCTGTCACCTGCCAGAGCCCTGGGATTATGGCAGTTCATCCCCTCCACCGGCTACAAATTCGGGTTGACCCGCAATTATTACATTGACGAACGCATGGATCCTGAAAAATCCACCCGGGCAGCCATTGCATACCTCAAAGAGCTGCACAACCTTTTTGGTGACTGGACAACGGTTCTGGCAGCCTATAATTGCGGAGAAGGCCGTGTATTGCGGATTATCCGCCGCCAGAAAATCAATTACCTGGACAATTTCTGGGACCTGTACCAGAATCTGCCCAGGGAAACCGCCCGGTATGTCCCACGATTTCTGGCCACCCTTCATATCATCCAGAACCTGGATACCTATGCCATACATACCAGGACCCCCCTGAGTCCGATTCCCTACAAAACCTTTGAAATTCAGAAACAGCTCCGCCTGGCAGACATTGCCAGAGAAATCAACGTTGGTGCAGACATACTGAAAACCCTGAACCCGGAATTACGCTACGGCCTGCTCCCCCCTGAAAATTATACACTGAAAATACCTGAGGAAAAATCGGATCAGTTTTTGGCGGTTCTGGAAAAAATCAAAACCACCTATTCTCCTCCCCAGTTGTTTGTGCGCCACAAAATCAGGAGGGGCGAAACACTTTCCAGCATTGCAAACCGATATAAAACTTCAGTTGCCGCCATTGCCAGAGCCAATAATATAAGCCGGGCCCATCGCATCATTGCCGGCAAAGTTATTAAGATCCCCGGATCAGGAGCCGGGGCCCAGGCGGCAAAAACAGCCCGGGTTTCTACAAACAAAAAGCCTGTTACCTACAAGGTCCGGAAAGGAGACAGCCTGTGGCTTATTGCCAGAAAATTTTCCACCAACACAAAACAGATCATGGCAAACAACGGATTAACCAGTTCCACACTTCATGCCGGACAGGTACTCACCATCAATCCAGTTCAGACCGCTCCTGCCGGTTCCAGGGGTGTTTACCAGGTTAAATCCGGTGACAATCCGTTTTTAATTGCAAAAAAACACAAGATGAGTTTACATCGGCTCCTGGCTCTGAACCGTCTGAGTAAAAACAGCAGAATCTTTCCAGGCCAGAAATTGATTGTCGAATAAAAAACGCCCCCGTAGCTCAGTGGATAGAGCATAGGATTCCTAATCCTTGAGCGCAGGTTCGATTCCTGCCGGGGGCACCAACCACCCCCAGCCGATGGCCGTAAATCCCATGCCGGATATGGATACAGGACCCGACCGCAATCTTTGTTTTCCTGAACGACCGGAACTTCTTGCTCCGGCCGGAAATATGGAAAAACTGGAAATTGCCATTCATTATGGTGCGGATGCAGTGTACCTGGCAGGTAAGGATTTCAGCCTCAGAAACTATTCAGGCAATTTCACGGACCAGGAACTGGAACAGGCGGTTGCCCTTGCCCGTTCACACAATGTAAAGGTGTACCTGGCCTGCAATATCTATTCACGAAATGATGAACAGGACCGGATCAGGGTTTTTCTGGAAAAAATTGGAAAAATCGGTCCGGATGCCGTTATCATCTCGGATCCCGGAATCATTATGCTCAGCCGCAGCATCATTCCCCATGTGGATATCCACCTGAGCACCCAGGCCAACACCACCAATTACAACAGTGCACTATTCTGGAAAACGACAGGCGTTAAGCGGGTGAACCTTGCCAGGGAACTGTCTCTGGATGAAATTTCTGAAATCACCAAAAATGCTGATATTGAAACTGAAGTCTTTATCCACGGCGCCATGTGCATTTCCTATTCCGGCCGCTGCCTGCTGAGCACTTTTCTGAGCAACCGGGACAGCAACCGGGGGCTGTGCAGCCATCCCTGCAGGTGGCAGTATGCAGTTGTGGAGGAACTGCGGCCCAATGCGTTTTATCCTGTAACCCAGGACCCCCGGGGAACCTATATCTTTAACGCAAAAGATCTGTGCATGATCTCCCATATGCCTGAATTGATAAAAGCGGGGATCACCTCCTTTAAAATCGAAGGCCGCATGAAAGGCATACACTACCTGGCTGCCGTGGTAAAAACATACAGGGATGCCATTGATACCTATATGGCTGATCCAAAAGGCTATACCATGAACACCCAATGGCTGGATGCACTTTCCGGTGTGTTTCACAGGGAATACGGTACCGGCTTTTTTTTTAAAACACCAGAAGCAAAAACCCCCAATTACAAAAATATCCACCAGGGAAAGATCCACAGCTTTATCGGAAAAATACTGGCATCGCTGAATGATGGCTGCCACCTGGTGGGCATCAGAAACAAACTGTCCCTGACAGACCGTGTACAGGTGCTTTCGCCGAAAATTCCTGCTGCAGAATCCGCAATTGTGGCACTGTGGGATGCGGAATGGGTACCCATTGCACATGCCCAGCCAAATACCAAGGCAATCGTGAAGCTGGAAAAAAATTTTCTTTCCCATGATATTATCCGTAAACTCTGATGTCCTGCAATCGATTCTTAATTTGACTTTCCTGGTTATTTTCTGTAAATTGCTCTGATATTAAGCCGAATTTTGTCCATTTCCAAAAAAATTCTTCAGGAGAGGTGTAATGTTTGAAGATGACGAAACCCTGCAAATGTACATTGAAGAATCGCTTGAACACCTGGGTGATATCGAAACCGATCTGTTGTCCATCGAGGAGACCGGAGAAAATATCGATCTGGATCTGGTGAACAATGTCTTCAGAGCCGCCCATTCCATCAAGGGCGGTGCCGGGTTTATGGGGTTAGCCACTATCAAGGAACTTGCCCATCATCTGGAAAACGTCCTTGGTCTCATCCGTAACCGTGAACTTATACCGGAATCCAGCAGGATTAATGTGCTTTTAAAAGGGTTTGATGAACTGGAAAATCTTTTGAATAATATTCAGATCAGCAATGAAACTGATATTTCCCATCACATCCAGGCCCTTGAAAATATTACCATATCGTCTTTGCCGGAAGAAAAACAGGACATGGCAACCCGAATGGTGGATATTGTCCTGAAGGACAAGCGGATTTTTCCCCGGGTATCTTTGTATGACATGGAACAATGCCGGTCAGAAGGCAAAAATGTGTTTCTGGTGGAGTATGATCTGATCACAGATATCCACCGCAAAGACAAAACCCCCCTTGAGGTACTGCACAACCTGGAAAAAACCGGAACCATCATTGACTGCAGAATCGATTTTGATTATGTGGGCACCCTGGACCAGCCCCTGGATTCCTTCAGGATACCATTCCAGGTATTGTTTGCATCCATTATTGAATATGATATGGCTGAGACATTGTTTGACGTCTCCAATCAGTATATCCATGCTGTTACAGACAAAATGACGGCTGCATCCACTGCAGATCAGACATCTGCCCAGCCGGCAGCCATGCAGGCAAAAAAGGCGGTTGCCATGCCGGACCAAAACGATGTGCCGGCCCGGGGCGGATCACCTGCCAGGAAGCAAGCGGCAAAACCGGCCGGAACCAGTGAAAGCGAGATCCAGCTGGGCCAGAAAACCCAGTCATCTTTGCGGGTCAATGTGGGGCTTTTAGATACCCTGATGACCCTGGCCGGCGAACTGGTTCTGGGCCGCAACCAGTTGCTGCAGGGCATCAATTCCGCCAATACCAAAGCCACGGAACTTTCCAGTCAGCGCATCGACATGATCACCTCCGAACTCCAGGAAGCCATCATGCGCACACGCATGCAGCCCATTGCCAACATTTTGAACAAGTTCAGCCGGGTGGTAAGGGACATGTCCCATCAACTGGGAAAATCCATTGATCTGCAGATCCTGGGCAAAGAGGTGGAACTGGACAAAACCATTTTGGAAGCCATCAACGATCCGTTGACCCATCTGGTGAGGAACTCTGTGGACCATGGTATTGAAACCCCCATGGAAAGAGAGCAGATGGGCAAAGAAGCCACCGGGACAATTACCTTAAAGGCGTTTCACGATGCAGGGCAGGTCAACCTTATCATCTCTGATGACGGCCGGGGCCTTGCACCGGAAAAAATTGCGGCTGCTGCAATTGCCAAGGGCCTTATCACGGAACAGCAGGTGGCGGAAATGTCGGAAAAAGCCAAGATGGAACTGATTTTCCTGCCGGGTTTTTCAACGGCCAGTGAAGTCACCGATGTATCCGGACGGGGGGTGGGCATGGATGTGGTGGTAACCAATATCCAGAGCTTAGGGGGCATCATCGAACTTGATTCCACCCCGGGACAGGGAACAGATATCCAGATCAAACTGCCGTTGACCCTGGCCATTATTCCCAGCCAGATCACCTCTGTGGGCAATGAACGGTACGCCCTTCCCCAGGTAAACCTCAAGGAACTGCTCAGAATACCGGCCGCCCAGGTAAAAGACAAAATTGAAAAGGTAGGGGACGCTGCTGTTGTCCGTTTAAGAGGAGAGCTGCTCCCCCTTTTGAACCTGGCACAGATGCTGGGCATTGAAAAAACCTTTACCGATCCTGTGACCCTGGAAGAACAAAGCGACCGGCGCACAAGTCTTGCAGACAGGCGGTCCAGAAAACACCTGACTGCACAAGAGGCTGCCGCATCAGAACCGGCTGCCGAAAAAGAGGAACGTTCGGGAAAAGACAGGCGTTACCGCGCATCATCTGCCATGAACATTGCGGTTGTGTCTGCCGGCGCATTTAAATACGGCCTGGTTGTGGACCAGCTGCATGATTCTGAAGAAATCGTTGTAAAACCGGTGGGCCGCCACCTGAAAAAATGCGCTGCATATGCCGGTGCCACCATCATGGGCGACGGCAAAGTAGCCCTGATTCTGGACATTTCCAACCTGGCACAGACCGCTGAACTGGCAGCGGTTTCAGAGGCCGGCCAGATGGCCAGGGCCGCAGAGGAGGAAGCCAGAACAAAAAAAGACAGGGCAGCGCTTCTGACCTTTAAAAATACCGACGCAGGGTATTTTGCAGCCCCCCTCAACCTGGTGGAACGGATTGAAAGGATCAAGACCGCTGATATCGAACGGATCGGCGGCAAAAAAGTGGTGCAGTACCGGGGTGGTGCCCTTCCTCTGTATGAACTTTCCCAGGTGGCTGACTTTGATTCTCTGCCGGAAAAAGAACGCCAGGAGGTCATTGTCTTCAAGGTCAAGAACCGGGAACTGGGCCTGATGGTCACCCCGCCGGTGGATACCATGGAAGTGGTACTGGACGTGGATGAAACCACCCTGAAACAACCGGCCATAAATGGCTCCATGATCATCAACGGCCACACCACCCTGCTGGTGGATATTTTTGAAATGGTTAAAATTCTCAACCCGGAATGGTTTACCCGGGAAACCCGGACAGCTGCTGATATGGCACAGAACGGAGAAAAAATTCTATTGTTTGCCGAAGATTCCGCTTTTTTCAGAAACCAGGTCAAAAAATACATTGAAGAGGACGGGTTCAAGGTAATTGAAGCAGAAGACGGCCGCATTGCCTGGGAGCTGTTGAAAGAACGGGTCGATGAAATTGATCTTGTGGTGACAGATCTTGAGATGCCCAACATGGACGGGTTTGAACTTACCCGGCGTATCAAGAACGACCCGCGATTTTCCCATTTAAAGGTAATTGCCCTGACCTCTCTGGCCAGCGATGCCCACATAGAAAAAGGCAGGTCGGTTGGCATTGATGCGTATGAAATAAAGCTGGACAGGGAAAAACTGATCGTTGTAATCAGACAATACCTGGATCTTTCCCGGAAATGAAAATCTTGTGAAGGAGACAAGAATGGCCGATGAAACAACCAAAGACACTGCCGCCCAATCCTTTGAATTTTCAACCTTTTATGTGGGCGGCGCCCTGTGCGGCATAAATATCTTGAATATACAGGAAATAAACAAGCATTTTGACATTACCCGGGTTCCCCAGGCTGCGGATTATGTCAAAGGCATTTTAAACCTGCGGGGCAGAATCGTCACCATCATTGATCTGGGTGCAAAGCTGGGATTGGAACCGGTTACAGAAAACAAAGACAACAGAAACATCATCGTCAATTCTGATGATGAACACATCGGGCTTCTGGTGGACGCCATCAAAGACGTTGTCTCAGCCAGACAAGATGACATTGAACCGTCTCCCTCCAATATCGGCGGTGTCAAAGGCAAATTTTTCCAGGGCGTTCTCAAGACGGAAAAAGATCTGATCGGCATCCTTGATATTGATGAGGTCCTCAAAGAATAATGAACAATCTGACAGCGCTGGTGGTGGATGACACCATTGTATACCGCAAGATTGTGGGGGATATTCTCAAAGAGATCCCCGGCGTTGCGGTAGTGGGCACAGCCAACAACGGCAAAATTGCCCTGTCCAAAATAAAGTCCTTGAAACCGGACCTGGTCACCCTGGACATTGAAATGCCGGAAATGACGGGCATTGAAGTGCTGCAGCAGCTGCAGGGCCTGGACCACGCCCCCAAAGTAATCATGGTGTCCACCCTCACCCGCCAGGGCAGCGAAATGACCATCAAGGCCCTGGAACTGGGGGCATTTGATTTTATTGCAAAACCTGACGAAGGGACAATGGCCCGGAATCTGGCCAAAGTCAAAGAGGCCCTGGTCCCTGTCATTACCGCCGCAAAACACCAGAAAACCACCCTCCGGAAAATCAGAGAAAAAACCATCCCCGAGGTCCGGCCTGCCAGACAACCTTATGCAAAGCCGATGACGGTTTTGCCCGGAAAACACCGGGTAAAAGCAAAATCCGAGATTGTGGGCATCGGCATATCCACCGGCGGGCCCAATGCCCTGACCAAAATGGTTCCCATGCTCCCGGCAGATTTTAAGGCACCCATACTCATTGTACAGCACATGCCCCCCATGTTTACCGCGTCTCTGGCAAACAGCCTGAACAACAAAAGCCGGCTGACAGTCAAAGAGGCACAGGATGGAGATATTCTGACTGCCGGTACCATCTACATCGCCCCCGGCGGCAGACAGATGAAAGTTGTGGCCGGAGCAGACGGCGCATCCAGAAAAATTCACATTACCGATGATCCCCCTGAAAACAGCTGCAAACCCTCTGTTGACTATCTGTTCAGATCCATTGCCCGGTATTATGTGGGCCGGGCCACCGGGGTGATCATGACCGGAATGGGATCTGACGGCACCAAAGGGCTTGCCCATATAAAAGAAAACGGCGGTGTGGTCATTGCCCAGGATGCGGCATCCTGCACCGTATACGGCATGCCGAAACAACCCATTGAAACCGGTCTTGCAGATGTCATCGCGCCTTTGGAAAAAATAGCTGATGAAATTGTAAAAACCGTCATCTGATGCCCTTTCAATTATTTTTTACCAACAGGCCATGACAAAAATAACCATAAGTTCTGAAGAGTTTAAACAGTTTTCCAGGTATATTCTCGATATTTCAGGCATTGCTCTGGATGTCGGCAAGGAATATCTGCTGGAAACCCGGCTGGCGCCTGTTCTGGCACGTCTGGGCTGCAGATCCTATGCAGAACTGCTGCAAAAGGCAAAAAACGATGGCAAAAAAGCACTTGAAAATGAAATCATCGATGCCATTTCCACCAATGAAACCTATTTTTTCAGGGACAAAGCCCCTTTTCAACTGCTTCAGCACAAGCTCCTGCCTGATCTCATTGACAAGCGGACCCGGCAATATCCCGGACGAAAACCCGCCATCCGCCTGTGGAGTGCAGCCAATTCAACGGGCCAGGAGATCTACAGCATTGCCATGATCCTTGTGGAAATGGGGATCACCCCGGAAAATTACAACATCAGACTTTTTGGCACAGATATTTCCGATGCTGCCATTGCCAAGGCCAGTTACGGGGTCTACAACAAATTTGAAGCAGCCAGAGGTCTGGAGCCATCCCGGCTGCACCGGTATTTTGAACCCCATGAAAACGGGTATAAAATCAAAGACCAGCTCCGGGTCATGGCCCAGTTCAAAAAGATGAACCTGATGCAGCCGTTTTCCGGAATAGGCAGATTTGATATCATTTTATGCAGAAATGTGATGATCTATTTTACCCCCGGGGACAGAAAACGCATATATGAAAGTATTGCCAAAGTCCTTGAACCGGATGGCTGTCTTATCATCGGATCCACGGAATCATTGATAAACGACACCAGCCTGTTTGTCTCCAAAAAATATCTGAATTCTGTTTTTTACCAGTTCAAACCGTAAAGAATGCCCATATGGCTATCGATGAAAAAACATTTATTGATGAACTGATTTTCTGCCTTGACCAGGAAGATATTATAAAGGCCAAAGCCCTGCTGCAGTTTGCTTCCGATGCAGAGGCCAGTCCTGCACTGCAGCAAAGAGCCATGGCAGAACTGGCCAGAGGCCCTGAAAAAGTGGTCTATCCCCTGCTCAACTTTCTCACCAAACTTCAGATCTCCAGTCCCCGGGTCCGGGAATCATTATATGAACTGATTCTGGACAAAAGCTATGGAAATACAAACCTGGTCATCCAGTATATTGCAGACAAAGAAACCGCCACCAGGCTTATGTTTATCAAAGCCGCTGGTGACCTGATGCTTGTTTCCACCAGGCCGGCACTGGAAAAAATCCTGACAACCGATACAGACCCCCGGATCCTCACAGCAGCGATTCAGTCCATTGGAAACCTCAAGTGCCGAAAATCTTTGCCATCCATTGCCGCCATGGCAAAGCATCCGGACAACCATGTCAAACGGGCCGCCATTCTTGCCATCAGCGAAACCGGCGGCAAAGACGGGGTTGACATGCTTCTGGGTTTTCTGGGCCGGGATGCGGAAACAAACAAGCTGGCTGTTGAGGCCCTGGCGGAAATACAGGATCTGTATGCCCTTGAAAAACTGACGTCTCTGCTGGATGCCGGAGAAACCATTGTCCGGGACACCGCCATTGACCAGCTCATACATCTGGGGAAAAAAGCAACCCCGCTGCTGGCCCGGGCTGCTGAGACCGCACAGACAGATTACCTGGTGCATTTGATTACGACCCTGGGCCATATCAAGGACCCTGCCGCCATCTCCCCCATGCTGGCCATTATCAATACCCAGCCCGAAGACGCCAATATCCGCCAGGCTGTCTATGAAGCCATGGAACGGATACCCTCCCCGAAAA
>JAABRW010000431.1 GCA_011390695.1 Desulfotignum sp. | reverse complement strand
GTTTAAAAATGCCTGATAAAGCATGTCCGGGTCGGCGGATACGCTGGGCAGATGGTCGTGGAATGCCTTGTGAATGATGATTTCCTGATCCTGGATCTGAGACTCCAGAAAGGACAGGTTTTTATTTATAATGTCATTGATATCACAGGGGCGTAAATCCGCCTGCCTGGGTCTGGCAAAATCCAGGAAATCGGTGATGATATTGTTGAGCCGCTGGGATTCTTCAATGATGATATCCGGGATCGTGGAGTGCACTTCCAGCTTGTGCATTTTCTTTTTCATGAGCTGGGCCGAGCTTTTGATAATCCCCAAAGGGTTTCTGATTTCATGGGAAACACCGGCGGTCATTTCTCCGATGGCGGACAGATGCGCTGCCTTGCGAAGTTTTTCTTCCAGCCGCAACCGGTCTTCAGCCCGTTCTTCAATGATTGTTTCCCCATGTTTGACCACAAACCGCAACACAATGAATAAAAGGCCCATGACTCCGGCACACGAGGCGACAATCATGCCCTGCAATTTGAAAACCTGCTGATAGTCATGGGAGATATCCCGAACGATTTCAATGACGCCGATCACTTCTTTTTCCACGTTTCGGGAAAGCTGCATTTCTTGAACCAGTGGGGCAAACGTCACAATTTTGGTTTCTTCGGGAAACCAGAACAACAGTTCCAGAAAGCTGCCCTTTTGAATCAATTTGGATGTGGTTTCTTTCTGCATGGCCTGTTCATACATCACGCCTCCGGCATTTTCTCTGCCGATCTGTTCTTTGTCAAAACTGTAACCAATGATGTTGTCGGTTCCGTAAACATTGACCATTTCCACATGAAAACTGTGCAGCGTAGAGGTGATCACCGCATCCAGAAGTCGGCTCTGTTCCGGTTCCCGGAGTTTGATCTCTCCGTATTTAAACGCCACCGGTGCTGCAAATCTCAAAAATATCTGGTGATTCAGATTTTCCACAAGCAGGGAATTGTACTCTTTGCTTTTTTCCAGAAGCAGGTTTCTGACCCAGTGGGCATTGAGACCGGCAATGAAGACCGTCGCCGCCAGCATGACGATCAGACTTGAGATCGTAAACGCTTTGACCAGAACAAACGGTCTTTCTTCCTGTAAATCGGATGACGTTGGAAACGGTTTATTCACAAAGTGCCTTGCAGTTTGTCAGTCATTTGGGCTGTTTTTAATTTTCCGATTTGACAAAACAGCGGGTTCTGTATATTTCAAATGTATGTAATATATGATATTACTTGACTTTCCAAAAATTTCATATCAGATTATAGAGAAAATAGCGCCGGTTATCAACATAAAAACAACGGGAAACCCTGAACTCCAAGGAATGTGATTTGATCGGTATGGGAACGGCAGGATATGGAATTTAGCAGAAAAGGTCATCTTGTGGGGCTGGATATTGGATCTTCAACCATCAAGGCAGCTGAAATCCAGATATCCAGGAAAAATAAAATTCTGAAAAAATTCGGTATGATATCGGTACCCCCCGGGGCTATCATGGATGGGCGGATCAAAGATATGCCTGAAGTGGCCAATACCATTCGGGCGCTGTTCAAATCATTGAAAATCAAGGAAAAAAAAGTTGCTATCTCCACCGGAGGGCAGTCGGTAGTGATCAAAACCATCAATACCGCCAACGTACCGGAAAAAGATTTGCAGCAAACCATTGTGGCCGAGGCGGAACAGTATATTCCTTATGACATTGAAGATGTCAATATCGATTACCAGATCATGGGAGAGAGTGAATTTTCATCGGATCAGATCAATGTGCTGCTGGTGGCGGTAAAAAAAGATCTGGTAGCGGAATACATGAAGTTGACGGCCATGGCAGGTCTTAATGCCAGCATTATCGACGTGGATACCTTTGCACTGCAAAATATTTACGAAACCCTGCCCGGACTGGATCCAACAGATCTGACATTGCTGCTGGATGTGGGTGCCTCAAAAACATCTTTGAATATTCTTAAAAACAACATTTCCATGATGATGCGGGACAATGAATCTGGGATTTTTCAGATTATTGAAGAAATCGCCGAACGGTTTGAAACGGATTTTCTTTCTGCAGAAGAAATTTTGCAGGCCCCGGTATCAGAGGCGCCGGATTCGAAAATTATGACTGCCATTCTTCAAGAGGCTTCAGACATCTGGTGTTCGGAGATTATAGAAGTGGTTCATGCGTTTTTGAGCAATACCCAGGATGCCAGGATCACAAAAGTCGTTCTCAGCGGCGGCGGTTCCTATATTCAGCCGTTTTTGACGCGTCTGGAAACCGAACTGGACGCAAAGGTGACTATCATCGAACCTTTTGCCGGGCTGGAACTGGATGAAAACAAGTTTTCACCGGCATACATATCCAAGGTGGGGCCCCGGGCGCCGATTGCTTTAGGGCTTGCCCTGCGCCGGGTGGATGATAAATGATACGCATCAATCTGCTGCCGTTCAGAGTAGCCAGAAAACGGGAAAATATCCGCCAGCAGGTGTCGATATTTCTGTTGTCCGTGATTCTGGTGATCGTAGGCTTGACCTGGTATACCCTGGGGGTCGACAGACGGATCGAACAAAAAAATAACGAAATCGAACGAATAGATGCTGAAATTTCAGTGTATAAAAAAAAGGCAGACCAGGTCGCGGATATTAAAAAGCGCCTCAAGATCCTGGAAGACAAATTAAAAATCATTGAATCTCTCCAGTTTAAACGGGATGAACAGCTGCTGTTGATAGAAGATCTTCAGTCACGCATGGTACCGGAAAAAATGTGGCTCGAGAGTATTCATGCAGATGAAAGTTCTGTCACGCTGACAGGCATTGCGTTTGATAATCCCACCATTGCCGATTTTATGAAACAGCTGGAATCTTCGAATCTGTTTCAGGAAATTGATCTGAAACAGACTGTCAGTAAACGGTTTGACGGAAATTTCAACTTAAAGGCATTTGAATTGAGATGCCAGAAGCAGCCTTTGGCGCCGGAAATCCAAAATAAAAAAGGCAAATGATGGCACAAGAAAAAAAAAATAAAACGCCGACATCTTTGATCAGACAAAAAACAGCTGTTTTTTTTGAAAGTGTGGGCAAACTGAGTCGCCGGCAACGGTTGTTCATCTGTCTGGGTACGCTGGCACTGATCGGCGGGGCGTATTATTATTTTTTATTTATGCCAAAGCAGATACAGTTGCAGGAGGCGACACAAACCCTTGAAGCCAAAACCAATCGATTGATTATTGTCAAACGGCAGGCCAGAACTTTAAAAGAATGGGAAGAAAAGATGGCCCGGGTGGAAGAGGCGTTTTATATAGCGACCCGTGCTCTGCCGGATAAAAAGGAAGTGCCGTCTTTGTTGAAAAGCGTTTCCAATGCAGGCAGCCGTGCAGGCCTCAATATTTTGCTGTTTCAGCCGGGGGCACCTGTCACCAGGGATTTTTACAAGGAAATACCCTTGTCCATGAAAATGGAGGGCCGTTATCTTCAGATAGCGGATTTCTTTTTTCAGGTGTCCAGGCTGAACCGGATTGTCAATATCAAGAACATCGTCTTGCGACGGAACAAATCTGCTTCAGGTGTAATCGATATGACCTGTAATGCTGTTACCTATATGTTTGTGGAAGCGGATCAGGACGGGAACCCAGACAAAAAAAAGAAAAAAAGCTGATATCAAAGGATAATGAAAAACCTGCTAAATAAATGGATGGGCTGTTTGATCGTGGGATTGTTCCTGCTGGCGTGTGTGTGCGGAAATCCGACTGCCCGGGAAAATGAAAAAACGCCGGCAGTGGTACTTTTTCCCATGCCCCAACCCGTTGGACCTGAAAACAAAGATGAAACCAAAGACAGCGGGCCAAAAGAAGAGATTCAAAATGAAGAGGTAATGCCGGATCAGAGCACTTTTGACCGGGATTTGGTTTTGGATGAATCAACAGAAACCAGCAGTGATATTCATGACAATAACGATCAAGGATATGAGGCCAAAAGTCAACTGGATCCGTTTATCCCGTTGATTCAAGAAAAAACCCCCGTTGCTGAAACAGAAGTCCGTAAGCCGGACAAACCCCGGCGCACCCTCACGCCTCTTGAAAAGATGACGCTGGGCCAGATTAAGCTGGTGGCAGTGGTGATCGGAGAAAACCAAAAAATCGCCATGGTGGAAGAAGCCACTGGAAAAGGATATGAAGTCAGAATCGGGACCTATATGGGAAAAAACCAGGGACAGGTGGTGGATATTCAACCGGACCACATTGTCGTGAAAGAATTGGTGGCGGATTTCAAAGGGATTGTGACCGAACGCTTTCAGGAATTGAAACTACAAAAACCAGACAATGGGGAGTAATATGGCTTTTTTTCAGGGTGATATCATTTTTGAGCGGATACTGAATCGGATGCTGATACTGATGCTGGTCCTGGTACTTGGCGCAGGATGCACATCATTGAAATCCGAAACCCCGGCGGCCACCGAACCCTTGATTCAAAATACCCCGTCCAGCCGGATCAACTATCTTCATAAAGTGGACATATCGTCATCTGAAGGTCAGATTTTAATCCATGTTAAAACGGATCAAAAACCGGTTTATACAACCATTAAGCAGGATTTTCCTTTAGGCGTTGCCATTTTTCTGTCGGACACCAAATTTTCATCGGATTTTGTGCCGCCTGATACACCCACAGGCCCGGTGGCAGCCATCCGGTCCGAATACGTGGATACGGAAAAAACAACAGTCAGACTCGATGTGCAGCTGAATCAGGATCTGGCCTATGAGGTGCTGGGACAGACAAGCGGGTTGCAGATGGTACTGCATATTCCTGATTCCGGAATCAAACTTGCGTCATCATCAAGCCCTGAATCAGACACGTTCGTCCAGAACAATATAGAACCGCAGATTTTTTCACCGGTAGCCGAACCAACCGCTGCCCGGGTGACCGGCCTTCAATTTATTCCTGATGAAGCCGGTTACGCAGATATACAGGTGACCACAAACCATTCAATATCCTATGATACGGCCTGGAAAACAGATGATCAACTGGAACTGATTCTTTACCATACCCGGATCCCTGATCGTTTTCAAAAACCCTTGCTGACACAAAATGCCGGCACAGCGGTTGACAGTGTCATCCCGTATCCAAAATCCACAGATGACGCGAATGCCAGAATTGGAATCCGGATCCGGGAAAAAGTTCCCTTTCAAGTGGGCCAGGATAACAACCGGATTTTTCTGCGATTTGATCCCATATCTCCTGTGCAGCTCTCAGCAGATGCGTTAAACCCGAAAGCCATGAAGCAGCCGGCCCCGGCCGGCCTGGCAGCGATGGAAACAGATCAGCCCCAATATTCCGGCGAAAAGATCAAACTGGATTTTTTTGACACAGACATTAAAAATGTGTTTCGGATACTTCGGAGTGTGAGTGGATTGAATTTTGCCGTGGACAAGGATGTCCAGGGTAAGGTCACCATGACCCTGGAAAAACCGGTTCCCTGGGATCAGGTGCTGGATCTGGTTTTGAAAATGAACGGACTGGGCAAAAAAATGGAAGGGGATGTGGTCCGTATCGCCACGATCCAGACATTGCGGCAGGAAGAAAAAGATGAACAGGACGCCATTGCCGCTCAGAAAAAAGCCCTGGAACAGAAAAAGAGCCTGGAACCTCTGATTACAGAATATATTCCCATCAGCTATTCCAATGCCAAAACAGAAATTGAACCTCATATCACTGCCCTGTTGACGCCGGATCGAGGAAGCATTTCCGTGGAACAGCGCAGCAACATGGTCATTGTGACCGATACCCGGGAAAAAGTGGATCAGATTCAGGAAATGATTTACCGTCTGGATACTGTGACTCCCCAGATTATGATTGAAGCCAAAATTGTGGAAGTAACCAAAGAATTTTCAAGAAATATCGGCGTAAACTGGAATATGACCAATGATCCTGCCATCTCTTCGGGTTTTGTCAATGATTTGAATGTGTCTGTGAACAATCCGCTGAATGACGGAATGAGCAGTGGGGATTTTTCATTTTTCCGGCTTTTCGGTGCTTCCCGGCTGGCTTTGAACGCAAAACTGGCCGCATCTGAAGTGCAGGGGGATGTCCGGATCGTTTCGTCACCGCGCATTCTGACCCTGGATAACAAAAAAGCCAAAATCAAGCAGGGGATGGAATATGCATATCTGGAACGGGATGATGCCGGCGGTTCTTCTGTTCAGTTCAAAGACATTGATCTGCTTCTGGAAGTGACCCCCCATGTCACCCCGGATGAACGCATATCCATGAAAGTGTATCTGACCAAAAACGATATTGCCGGTCTTACGCCCAGCGGGGTTCCCACCCTTACCACCAATGAGACGGAAACCGAACTTCTGGTGAATAATAACGATACCGTGGTTATTGGTGGTATCGTCAAAACCACGACCAATAAGGAGAAAAGCGGGCTGCCGTTTTTAACCGGTATCCCTGTTCTGGGAAATATGCTTTTAGGAAGGGATGCCAAGGAAGATACGAGAAATGAACTGCTGATTTTCCTGACCCCGTCCATTGTTCAACTGGAGCAGAAACGCAATCCCGTCCGCAATTCAGATTAATTCAATGCAGACAGGCGTTCGGTGGCGGTTTTTTTCAGTGCGGTATTTGATTTTGCATAATGCAGCACATTCTGCCAGGATTGTCTGGCTTCATTTGTCCAGCCTTTTGCCTCATAAGCCCGGGCCAGATCCGCATGCAGAATTGCGGATTCCGGATGCTCATCGATCTGGGTTTTAAGAAATTGGATGGCATCATTTTCCCGCCTGGTTTCAAGAAGTACCAAAGACAGTCCATGGGCCGCGGTCACAAATCCGGGAGATAGATCCAGGGCCTTTGAAAAATAGGTTTCAGCCCGCATGTAATCCTGTTTTTCCAGGTATGCCCATCCCAGGTTGGAAAGAGGAAACTGAGGGGTGGGATACAGCAGGTCTTCAAGTACATGTTCAAATGCGCGGATAGCCGGATTCCATTGTTTTTGCCGCAGATGGGCCGCACCTAAATTGTTCAGTGCTTCGGTGTAATCCGGTTTCAGGGCCAGGGTTGTCTTGAAAACGGGAATGGCCAGGTCATCCCTGTTTTTTCCCATATAGGCCAGCCCCAGGCTGTTCAATATATATGGATCTTGGGGGCGCATTTTGCGGGCTTCCAGCAGTCTGGACAGGGCCGCCGTATAATCTCCCTGCATCAAAAACGCTTCTCCCTGTATTTGGATGGCTTCGGCCAGTTTATCATCATCTTTAGATACACCGGCGCAGGCACAGATTGAAATACCAAGCAGAAAAAAGCAGAATAAAGACCGTCTCATGGAATTTCCTCGATTATAGATATAAATTGGCATCATGGTTGAAGACATATATGCTGGATTTGGCGGGTTTCCAGAAAAGAGCGGACAAGCGGAATCACTGGCGAAGATGAAATGAACAATCGGCTCGAGGACTGTTCACCATAAATTCCGGCCAGCATTTTCACAGTCCCCTGATGGGTGAAAGAGGGGTTTTCCCACACTTGATAACCTAACGCAGATAACAGTTGCCGGATCTGCTCCTGCCAGTTCTGCATCAAAGTGAAGGTCACAACGTCAAATTCCAGTTGTCGAAGGGCGTCAATTCCCCGCCCATATACCCTGCCGAAATTGAGCAGCAGATCCGGACGATCCGGTATCTTCACGCGGTCCAGCCGGGCGGAAACCGGAATCTGATTTACATGAAACCGGAAGGATTCTTCAGGTACGTACACATATCCGGTTTGCTCCAGAATTTGAAAGATCTGTTGCCTGGATAAATGATATCTTAAGGAGGGTGAACCGGATCCCGGCAACACGGGTGCCCGATTGTGTAAGATCGTTTCAATGGGTTGGATTTTTACATGTCTCCAGTAGGATGAAATGGTCTGTCGCGTTTCCTCGTTTTGAAGCGGATTTTGCGGTGACGGATTTGAAAGGATCATGACTGTTTTTTGGGGATCATCCATTTCAATGACCGGCGTTGAAGACAGATCCAGTTGAACTTGTTTTCGTCCGTTTTTTCCCGGGAAATATAATTTCCCCTGGTGAATCAATTTACCGTTAATGGCGTCTGCATATTCCTGTAACCGCTGCAACTGTTCGGAATCGACTGCTGTCGGCGGCTGCCTCGATGGTATGTTTTGCACGGATGGTGCCGGAATTTTTATCCGGTCGCCCGGCAGTAACCGGCGGGTGTCCTTGATATGCGAGTTTGATTGATAAGAAAGTGTTGGCTCTTGTATACTATATTTAGACACATGAGACTCAGGTGATTCAACCGTGTTATGAAACTCCACCACAGGAATTTGCACCCTGCCGTCTTTGTCCACGGTATAATCCTGTTTGCGCGTTATTTTCAATGGAATGAGAATCCGGGTACCGGGAGCAATGGCATCAATGTTTTGAATGTGGGGGTTGATTTGTTTGAAAATGGCTATGAAAAAGGGGAAATTGTGTTCAGATATTTCTCCTTTTTGTCTGAAAATTTTATAAAGCCATTCATTTTTTTTGACAATATAGGGTTCACACAAAACATCCCGGCCCTGGTAACTGAAGATGGAATAATGTTTATAGGATGTTTTTATGTGTTGGACACCCTGGCTTTGCACTATTCCTGTCAGCGCAAGGAATATGCAAATCACGCATGCCAGGAATGGGGGGGCAGGGATTCTCATGGATCAACAGGGGTCAGGTCCATTTTTTGCGCGATTTTTTCAGATATTTCCTGGACAAACTGCGCAAATTCTGATTTTTCAAGGCGTTTTTCCTGGGACGGGATGAGATCGGGATTTTCCGGAGAAACCAGTTCCGGCAGGTTCACCCGTTCCGGGTCCGGCACGATGTGATAGGGTCCGGGAATCCGGTTTTTAAAATACAGGTCCTGGAACTCGGAAAATTTGATGGCATGGGCCGTGGCATCCAGCACAACGGTTTCATTCAGGGCAATCAGGCCCATGGCCTTGGCTTTGACAAGACCGGCCAGGCATTCTCCTCCCTGGGTACAGGCGATATGCCCGTTCTGATTGGCAGTGAGCTGCCAGTCCATGATGGCCTGTTCAGTCACTTGGACAAAGAACACATTGTCCTGTCCTGAAGCGGTGTTGTATTCTTCGGCAATGGCCACCACCCGGGGCATGGATACCGGATTGCCGATCATGGCGGCCTGGGCCACACTGGGCCGGGTATCCACCGGGGTGAACACCCGCCGGGTCTTGTCCGGCTCCAGGTAATACTGATACACGGGATCCGCATGTTCCGACTGGACCCCGATGACCTTGGGCAGCCGGTCGATGATCCCGGCTTTGAAAAATTTGAGAAACCCGTTCATGACCGCGGAAATATTGCCGGCATTGCCGATGGGCACCACCACGGCCTTATGGGTCATGTCCCAGTCAAAATCCTGGGCGATTTCATAGGAATAG
>JAABRW010000430.1 GCA_011390695.1 Desulfotignum sp. | reverse complement strand
CTGGCATCGGTTGAACTCTCCCCTCGGGATTGTTGCACAGCGGCTGTATGCCCGGACCCGTTTCGTCCACACCCCTGAAGGTTGTCTGCAACCCGGGCTTCAAGAGGGCGGGACTGAGGAAGCATCCCGCCGTTGGTCTTTAGCTCTCTATGCAACTTTTAATGTTCTCCTTTTTTTGTCTTTGCCACTAAACTTTGAACATTTCCCTGGTCAACCATGGAGCCTTTTACAAGCTCCGGCCTTCAGGCCGGGGTAGTTGACCATCTATCAATGTCTGCATGACGGATCTCCCGAAAATTTTGTTTTGCTCGTTATCAAATTATAAGCTCTTGGACTTTGGATTTCAATAGGTGTGTGTGATTTTCATCGATCAGCACATACAGAGGGGGTACATACAGAGGGGGTCTGACCCAATCAACAGACTGTAAACAAAGGACATTTGTTCAAAAAAACCGCATTTTCACTCTTTAGAGGCCACTTTTCAGGGCTAAAATATGCATTTTAAGCAGGTTTGCGTTCCGTAATCTTTCAATCCTGAAAAAGGCCGATCTTCCGGGGAATCTGATTATTTTCAACGCTGATCTGCCCCGCTTGCTTAATCCCGGTGACGTAATTTGCAGCCCCGGGGCGTGGTGCGTTATTTCATTGGTGTTGGGCGTTGACTCCGAATTATCAGCTGTCTGGCAGCAGGTGCAGTGGGATTTCGACCGGTTCGTTATTCAGTATCCTTCTGACCAGGATGATATCGAGATTGGCTATCTGTAGTGAATCTGCTTTGAAAACCCCCGCTTTTATGGCCTCTTTGGAATAAGCAGAAAGATCGACAAAAACAAAGTCAAAATCAGGGATATAGGGTTTTACAGCATCAGGCCATTTGTTAAATTTCACCCGCTTTTTTGAGAAATTTATCGCGGCATCCAGATTCAATTTTGTTGTATATATTTTTCTAATGCTACATCAAAAGTCAAAACATCTTGTTTTTCAACAGCGTGATATGCCCAAAACAGCGTATCGACAAAATCAAATTTCGTTGATGAAAAACAATTCAGCGCTCCCAAAAAGACATACGGCTTTTCCATGGCTATTATTTGTTCATTTATCCAAAGCGCCGTAAAACCCCTTCCTTCAAGTCGGGGATATAAGGCGCTCGGCCGTTAGGCCGGTCGTTGTTGCTCTTCGATATACTGTTTGATTACATCCAGCGGCGCTCCACCGCAGGAGCTTGCAAAATAAGACGGTGACCAGAGCACCCCTTTCCAATAGATTTGTGAAAGTTCGGGCAGCTGCTGGCGTAATTTCCTGGAGGAAACCCCCTTCAGGCTGTTTACCATCTTTGAAACCGTGGCCTTTGGGGGATAATGCACCAGCAAATGCACATGATCACTTTCACCGTTGAATTCAACCAATTCAGCTTCGAACTGGTTAAGGACATGAACGAAAATTTTCTTCAGGGCAGACAGGGCTTTGGTATCAAAAACATTTTTCCGGTATTTGGGAACAAACACCAGGTGAACGTGCATGTTGAACACACAATGTCTACCGATTCGGATGTCTGGATTTTTTTTCATCATGCCTTGACTATACCACAAGGCCAATGATAAAATCAAGATATGATTACACGCAAGGCATATAAATTCAGTATCAAGGCCAATTCGGAAATTGAAGCGTTATTGTTTCAATTCTTCAGATGTAACCGTAAGGTTTGGAATATGGCTCTTGCCTTGCAGAAAAACTCCCTGGAACGTAACCGTTTCCAGAAGGAGGAAACACTGGTTTGTATCGGTTCAGACCGAACAGGATATCCCGGTGCCGGAAAGACCGGTTTTCAATCCATATGCCGATATCGTTGGTATCGATATGGGCGCGGCCCGGTTCCTGACCAATTCAACCGGTGAATACATCGAACCTTTGAACAGTTTTAAAAATCTGGAAAAGAAACTGGCCCGGGCCTAAAAACTTCTATCCAGGAAACAGAAATTTTCCAACAACTGGAAAAAGCAGAAACAGACTGTATCCAGACTCCATATCAAAATAGCTGATGCCAGGAATGATTTTCTTCAAAAACTGTCCACTATCATGAGCAAAAACCACGCAGTGATTGTGGCTGAAGACTTGAAGATAAAGAATATGTCTGCATCTGCCAGGGGTGATATGGAAAGCCCCGGCCGGAATGTAAAAGCCAAGGCCGAATTGAATAAATCAATACTGGATCAGGGATGGAGTGCATTCCTCCGGATGATTGGATACAAGCAGGAATGGTCCGAAGGAAAAATGATCCAGGTGAATCCGAAGAACACCTCCCGGTCCTGTCCTGAATGTAACCATGTTTCTGCTGACAATAGAAAGACCCAGGCGTTGTTTCTTTGTACTGAATGCGGATAAACGGCCAATGCCGACTATGTAGCCGCAGTGAATATCAAGGCCCGGGGTATAAAACAATTAGGCGGTCGGGCAGACCGTGACAGCCTGTGGAGGGACGGCGTTAGCCGCCCTTTGAAGCAGGAACCTGTGGGAGCGAGCGATCAAGTCCCACGCCTTTGCCCCGCTTAGGGGCTCAAAAGGAATCCCCTTCTCTTCAGGGAGGGGAGGATGTCAAGCATCGACCAATAAAAGATGATTAATCCTGTTCAAGGAAAACGTCCTGGATAGATAAATACGGGAGACATCGATTGCAAAAAAAGTCCGGCAGCCTTGTGGCTGCCGGACTTTTTTTATTGATGGCGGGACAATACGTAACCGGGGGGAGACGGTTAGTCTTTTCTTCTCATTCTGAATGTAATTGCGAACAATCCGGAACCAAGAAGGAACAAACTTGAAGGGACCGGGACAGACGCGAGATTGACCGTCAATGCTGCAGAATCTTTTTCAATCCATGTGTTGTCATCACTGCCCACAGCGAACAGGCTGTTGACGATAGAAACGGCAACAACAGATGGCTGGTTGTTGAAAATGGAAGCGGGTAGAATCGGTGAAATTGACCATGCGCTTCCACTGTTTGGGCCGAAAACCTGGCTTAAAAAGTTAACCGGGACGTTGTTTACCACAATTGAACCGGTTGCGATTGCGACACCGTCAGATGCTGTCAAACCGCTTCCTGACTCGGTGTAGGTAAGGGCGTTGATAAAATATCCATCTGGTGCCGTGATCATGAATGAGAGGGTGTCAAGTGCTGAGATGGTTCCGAATTCTGCCCTAAAGTCGTTGAGCCCGATGTTAAGGATGTTGCCATCGGTTGGGTCCGCTCCTGTAGCTGTTGTATCAAAGAGAGAGGAATCTCCGTTACCATCCAGAATGTTCGAGAACGTAGCCACAGCAGCCTGAGTGGTGCTCGCAATCGCGATAAAGGCGATCGCTGCTAACAAACTCACCACCAAGCTTGAAAATTTCCGGGTTTTGTTCATTCATTTCCTCCTTAATTGAATTATTTGTTTACAATAGATTGCGTTATATATACCACACGTTAAATAAATATTGCAATTTTCATTCCAGATTTTAATAGCCAAGACGTGACCTTTCGAATACGCTTGGCCTGCGTACCTTATAATGGAAAATTATTTTTGAAAGGCCATATCATAAAAAAACAAATTATTCAATTGTGAAAAAAATTCATAGAAAATGGGTAAATAATGTAACTAATGTATGTAATTTTTTTCCATGAAAGAGGCCGCCGCCCTTGAGGCAACAATCCTTTTTGTCACAAGCTTCCTATAGAACGGCCATGGACTGACATGGGTGAGATGCCAAGTCAGCCCTTGGGTAGTTGTTACATGGGGGACGTATCCAGGCAATCAAGCCGGTGTGGTCCAGCACATTTAAAAAAAATGTCTGGTTTTTTTGATTTCTGGGCACGTAATAATGTGAACGTGTTACGTTTTAACTGATCAAGCTTCCTGTGCCTGCCTGAACCGGTGCCGCCTGGACATGAAATCGTGCCGGATCAGCGGCAGTCCGTGCGGCCGTATTCATCGGCAAAGATGATCAAATCAGCACCGTCCACCGTGCCGCTGTTGTTTAGATCGCTCCGGCAGGTATTTTCGGAATTGACCTGTATGTAATAGTGGTCGTTGAAGACAACTGACCGGATATGGGTGAATCCATCGGTGGTTCTGGCCCAGGCCCGCAGATGAAACTGATAGGCACACCCATTGACAAGCCAGGGATCAAGGACACCTGCCTTCATGGCCGGCCAGGAGTCAAAAACAGTCTTGACTCCCTGCCAGTTCGGCGGGCTTGTATCATTGGAACCAGCGTATTGATCAGATACCACATACCCGGCTGTCTTATTTTTTCCGTAGAGAACCGAAAGCTTGTAATTCCTCAAAAAACCATTGGCATGCCAGGCAGAAATATTGAACCGCAAATTTTCGAGGGTGTCGGCCAGGGTAATGATTCCGCACTCCGGAATCACTGTTCCGTTGTCATAGGTTACGCTGTGAATGGCTGCCTCAACCGGCGAGTTGTCGACCCTTATGGTGATGGTGGACAGGTCGTTTTTCGGAAGGGTGATCTTGTTTAGTGAACTGTCATAGGCTTCACAGGTCAGCGAATACAGCCCGTCCTCAAACCATCCGGTATTCCATACAATCATCAGGTCCCTGTGGGCCCAGTATCCATCTTCGGTCCTCCTGTAAAGGCCTTTAAGATTTTTCCAGTTGCTCAAAGGTCCGATGGTCTCCCGGGAGGCAGTTACCGAACCGTCGGTATTGATGGTATAAAGCACCTTGGTGAGCGTATCTTCAATGGGCTGGTATAGCATCCTTAAAGGAGACCACCTGGCCACCATGATACGGTAGTAACGGACCTGTTCGTCAAGGGGATCTGTACCGAACAGCCCGCTGATCCACAGCTTGCCGCCAAAAGGAGCGTCAGCATAGGGATAGATGTGCAGGTCGGCTGCTGCCTGGGACGAAACATTGGCCAGGCCGTTCTTATCCCCCGGGGTCTGGGTAATTTCCGAAACCGGGATTTTCCCCACTGTGGTGAACACAAATCCCGAAGTTATCGACGAAAAACCGGGTGATGGCAGACCGTCCATGCCACCATAAGCACCCATGTCGTTACGGGAACCGTCAATATCGTTGTAAACAGGATTGGGATCGCCGGCATCGATGCAGGGGGATTCCTCGTTTAGAAAATATCCCCTCACAAAATTTGAGGCTGGCGGGATGAGCATGGGGTCTTCGGAGATATCCCCCGGGCCCGGGGCAGATACCCCGCCCTGCTGGGAATTGTAGTTATCTGCATTGTTCCATACATTGTTGTAGGAAATCTGGGGTACGGCAGCGGTATCATGGGATGCTGCAATGCCGAAAGCATTGCCGGCAATGATATTGTTTTTGATCACAGGTGCCGATTTGTAGCACCAGATACCGTCGCTTTCATTATCTACAATGGTATTGTTGACAATCCGGGTGCCTTCTGAATCGAGCCATCCGATATACACCCCGACTCCCCTGTTGCGGGCCACAATGTTGTTGGTGATCAGGGGGGTAGAATTGAGGCTGATGATGCCATAGTCCAAATATCCATCGTTAATGCCGTTAATGGTGATGATATTGTTCCGGATAATGGATGAAGATCCACCGGAAATACGGATGCCGCTCACGTTGTTTGTGACAAGGTTATTGCTGACCACCAGGCTGCCCCCGGATATTCTGATTCCGGCATAGCCGCTGTCCTGCCTGCTGTCCGCCACTGTAAACCCATCGAAAACAGCATCCTCCACGTCATATGCTGCAACCACGTTGGACAGGTGGCCGCCTTTAACTTTGGTGGTTTCAAATCCCTGCCCCAAGACATCCACGCCGCTTTTCAAGGTCAGGGTTTCTGCATAGGTCCCTGATCTGACAAGGATGGTGTCTCCGGCAGCGGCAGCATTGATTGCCGCCTGGATGCTGGTATAGTCTGCCGGTGCGTCATCGTCTACAGTGTAGGTGGCGGCCATGGCTCCTGACGCTCCTACCATGACCAGAATTGCCAGGATAAACAGTAGAAATCGTCTTTTTTTCATAATGCCTCCTTACAATTTATGATTAATATCATTTCAACTTATTCATAAGACAAGATATCCCATTTGCTGTTAGAAAAACCGCCCGTGAAATTATCGTAGATGATATTATCCACTCTGGTATCATCGATGCGGACTCTTATACTGCCGCTATCTCCAGCTTCCTGAAGGCTTAAGACACGGGTACGGATCTCAGCCGATGAAAAATTATCTGAATTGAATTCAGGCACATCATCCATGTCATAAACACTTTGAAAGGTGCCGCTGGTATCAGAAAATTCGATCATGAGCTGGTTGGTGCCCTCAAGGTATTCAACTGCAAGGTTATAGGGCTGGTTAAACGCCAGTTCTTTTCCATAGGGAAAGTTGCCGGAAGAAGGCGGTGGAGATATCACATCTGTTCCATCGGCATTTCGCGAACCCCAGACAAAGCCTTGTAAATAAAGCTTTCCATCCTGGTATCTAATCCTGACCCAGACACCGATAAAATTGGTATCACCGTTTCCAAAGTCTTCCGGGGGCTGATACCCAAGCCTGATTTCTGTTTCCACATAGGCATTGCCGGTTACCGAGGCGTTTTCCACCACAAAGGGAGCTTCAAACCGGTTCATATACTTGCCTCTGATCCGGGTCCTTGCATTCAACCGTGACCAGCCGGGATTGAGATTTTCAGGGCGCCACTCATGGCTGACATCAAAAACCAGGTGATTGTTTTCAACACTGATGAGATCGTCCGACCAGGGATCGTAATTCTTTCGTGCCTGATAACGTCTTTGGCTGGTATCCTGCATAACTATCCAGAAAGCTGCATGTCTCGGGGATATGGCTGTCGCTCCGGGTGTAAACAAATCAGATGTCCAGGCAAAAAAATCAGTGGGGCCATACCATGCAGGATTCACCATTTGCAGCTCATTCCAGTTCCAGCTTGCATCACTCCACCCCAGCGTGGCCCAGGATGGATAAAGCTCTGTGTTGGATGGGAATACCCAGCTGAAAAGTCCGCCGTTCCCGGGAAATGTATCAAACGCATCAGGTGACAAAGGATCATAAGGCTGAAAAGAAATTTCATCTTGTTCAATGGCGGCAAAATATTTTTCAGGATCAGCCTCAATTTCACTCACCGGCAAAGGGGCTTCAGGAATGGTATACAGCCATGTCCTGACCGGATTGCCGTCATTATCAAGCCCGATTGCAATAAACTCCATGGTTTTCTGGGATTCTAAAATATCAAGGTCGATAAGTCTGTCACCATTTTCCTTGCTCAGTTCATACAGCGTATCATCGGACCAGTAATGGGGGACATTGCTCAGCCGATACAACGTAGACAAACCACCTGCCCTTCTTTCGAGCCTGATGCAATTGAAATTTTGCCCGTCAATGGTTTCCGGGGCAAAGGCGGGGTTGAAAATTGCCAGATCTGTGATCCCCATATTCAATGCAAGATTTCCAATATCATTGTGCCAGAACTGAAGGCCTGAAAGATACGTCACAGCCCCGGCAGGATAAAGTATTTGCCTTGCCCGGGGCCTTGCCCGTTCTGTAATCCTGAACGGGAATCTGTTTCCATAACTTTTCCAGGTGCTGCCGTCATTTACAAAAGATGACAGCCAGGTGAAATGAACACCGTTGATTTCAGATGTCATCAACACCCATAATGCGTCCGAATACCCGTCATGGTTTTCCTCAACCATCTGAAGTCCATAATATTGTGTAATCATGGGCCGCAGGATAGCACACCCGACAAAACGTTCATTCACCGGCCCTGCAGTTTCGTCTTCTGTCAACCTTGTAATAAAATCCTCCCGGCCATATCCAAAGTCCAGGAAACCGGTTGCCAGATAAGGCAGCACCTCTGCTTCCAGGGTTTCACGGTCAGGCCGAGAATCCTGATACAGGTCATAGTATGCTGTCATGAATTGTCTGATCTGGGTTAATGCATCATTCGTCTGAACCACACTGTCAATCATTTCGCCGGAAGGATCAGTTATTTCTCCATCAGGATCTATGACGACCTGCTGGGTATCATCCATTGTATCAGCTACGATTATATTATCTTGTTCGTCTTTAGAAAAACTAAGGATGTCAAACAATTGATCAGTTGGTGATCCCACCTCTGCAATCGGGCTTTCAAACAGATCAAAACCCTCTGGAATACCAAGAACGTCAAAAATATGCGTTAAGGTTTCTTGTACCTTTGCTTTTATTTGTGCCACCGTATCTTGATTCGGAACAGATTCTGACCCAGGATCAATTTCCCAAGCTGTCTTTCCCATGGATGATTCAATGATTGCTGTAGTGGCAGGGGTTATGTTTATATTTTTTTCTGTGGCACCTTCCTCCAGATCAAAGGATGACAAAAGTCTCAAAAGTTTATTGTTTACCCACCCCTCTGCCCACATAAGGAATGGCGGCATCCAGGTTTCATCGATGTTTAGTGTGTAAGAGCCGTCAGAAGTAATGGCAGAAAAAGATGTTTTGGCTGGATAACTGGAATCTTTGATATTGATTGTACCTGCGACAGGCACTCCGGCAATTGCTTTTCCGGAAATTACAATCAATGATTCCATGCTGCCAAACGCTGCGGCAAAAGGCGCAAGATAATCTGATGAAAAAGTACCTGTCAGCATATACAAATCTTTTCCATCCACATCTCCATCAATATCCAAATCCCAGTCAGATGCATTACACAAAGCCGGAATGATTAGCACAACAAAAAAAATTATAAACAGATTGCGGTATTTTTCCATGATATACATTTCCTCCTGGCACCTTTTAAGAATTCTTTTGCAAAATACTGGAATAATTGAACTTTTATGCAATAATCACGCCTCCAACAGGAATATCACGAAAACCCCGTCAAATGGCTATTTATGGAAGACAGGAAACCCAGGCATATAACAATATTTTCATAATTGTGGGAAGTGTTTTTCACAATTGCTATTACATTGTTTTCATAGCAGCAGGTGTGTTTGTGTTTTGTTTTTGTTTTTTGTGGGGTTTTTTTGTGGTTTTGTGGTTTTGTGGTTTTTGTGGGGTCTGATCCCGTCAAGTATCTGTTGTCAAAGGGAAATAATTCCGAAAAGCCGCTTTTTAACCCTTAGAGGCCAGTTTTCAGGGATAAAAAACGCATCGTAAGCACTTTTGCTCCGCCATCACATAAAGCAGGAGCCCAGAATGTGGCCGGCGTTTTTCAGGGTAAAGGAGATGTTGTTATATCCCCCCACATGAAGGGAAGTGGGTTTTACAGCGCTTTTGGATAAAATTTTTCATGGTGTATCCCCTTTTCCAGCAAACCCCCACGAAAAAGACAGGCCGAGTTCCTCCCTGCCACCGGCACGGACAGCAGCAAGAAAGGCCGAGGCCAGCCATTTTTTCATGCCGGCTTTGGTGATCAGATCACTGTAAAATTTCAGATCCACGCGTTCTCTTTCAATCTCGTTTCCCGGTTCCCCATAACCATATGAAAGGTCATGGGGCAGACAGCATTTGTAGGTGATGTCCTGCCAGTC
>JAABRW010000429.1 GCA_011390695.1 Desulfotignum sp. | reverse complement strand
GAACCCACCCGCAACAGGCGGTCTGCTTTCTGCTGCACTTTCCTTCACGTCACCGTGACTCCACGTTATGGAGCGTCCTGTCCTGCGGTGTTCGGACTTTCCTCCAGGTCTTTGACCCAGCGATCGTTCAGTCCGGTCAGACCGAAATTAAAAAACTATTCCCCTGACATTGGATCATCATTTACATGGTACAGAATCCGGCTGCACTGGGGGCATGAAATCAACTGGTTTCCCCGCTGCACTTCAATACACAACTGGGGCGGAACATTCATGAAACAGCCCATGCAGGATTCATTTCTCACCTGGGCAACTGCCTGGCCCTGGTTCATTCTGGAAACTTTTCTGAACCGGGTCATCAAAGACGGGTCCAGGTCCTGCCCGATCTTTTTCTGCTGGGCCAAAGATTCTTCAAGCAACTCCCTGTCATCAACCGTTTTTTTATCAATTTCCGCCTGCTCCGATTTAATCTGTTCCGCCAGCTGCAAAAACTGCTGTTCGCTTTCCCGGACCCGTATTTCTGCAGTTTCTTTCTGATCATAAAATTCCAGTAACTGGTTTTCCAAAGCATCCTTGCGTTTTTTATTGTCATCCACTTCCCGGAGCAATACCTGGTACTCCTTGTTGGTCTTTACCATTCTCAGGGTTTCATTGCTTTTTATGATCCGGTCATCAACGGTTTTGATTTCCTGTTCCGTATCCCTGCATTTTTGCTGAATCTCTTCCAACTCCAGCTTGTGAGCGCTTAAAGCAGTTTCAAATTCCTTGCGTCTGGCGGCAAGGACAATTTTTTCTTTCTCCACTTTCTGGATAACCGATTGAAGCCTGTAAATTTCAGATTCAATCTCCTGGAGCCTTACAAGTGTTTCAATATCTTGTTTTAAAGTCTGGTTCATACGCTGTCCTTACACTATGGCAAATGGATCTGCTTCCTGATTAAACCCTTTTATTTCCAGGTCATGCCCCGCATGAGAGGCTGCCTGGCGCATCCTGCGGGACAACAGGTCCTTTGCAATGATTTCCGAGGCAAAATGCCCCACATCAATTAATGCCCTGCCCCGGGCTTCTATCAGGCGGGCATCATGGTATTTTATGTCGCCGGTGACATACAGGTCTGCTCCGGATGCTAAAAAATCCGGTATCAAAGATCCGCCGGAACCGGTGCATACAGCAATTTTTTCAACCAGTAAATTCATATCCCCCACCACCCGGACCTGACTGACTCCCAGCTGCTGTTTGATTTTTGACACCATTTCTGCCAGGGTAATGGCAGATGCTATGTGTCCGATTCTTCCGATACCGGTTTTGCCGAAGTGTTCATCTGAAGTGCCGTGATCCGGGACAAGGGGGTGGGTGCATACAACGCCGATGCGGTCGGCAAAAAAATCATTCAGCCCGTTTCGTGCTTTGTCCAGATTTGTATGTGCACAGACAATGGCTATCTTTTCTCTGGCCGCAAGGGCGATGCCAGATCCGGGCATGCACTGAAAATCAATGGTTTTTTCCGGGGTGATAAACAAAGGATGGTGGGTAAGTACCATGTCTGCTTCCCACTTTACGGCTGCCTGCAAAACCTGCATACAAGGGTCGAGACCCACCAGTATTTTTTTCACCGGCCATGTAAAATCACCGGCACAAAGACCGCAGTTATCCCAGGATTCGGCCAGATTGTGGGGGGCGATCTCATCGATTATATCTATGATCTGCTGTACGGTTGGTGCCATGACCCGTCAACCCAAATAAAAAAAGCGTGGTGAAATGCCACGCTTTGAAGATTCATACCGGTATTGCTTTTTTACAGGCATATTCATATATGACCTGACCATCCTTATCTTTTTCTTTTTCTTTTTCCCATTCACAAACATTGTCTGTCCGGGTGCATGGTGGGCCCACCTGGATTCGAACCAGGGACCGACCGGTTATGAGCCGGTGGCTCTGCCAAACTGAGCTATAGGCCCGTTACCGTTGGCACCCAAACAAACTTTAATTATATATAGCAAACACGTATCCAAGTCAACATCTAATTTTCTATAAATGTCTTAAGCTTCTTGCTCCTTGTGGGGTGGCGCAATTTTCTCAGGGCCTTGGCCTCGATCTGCCGGATGCGTTCCCTTGTCACGGTAAAATCCTTGCCCACCTCTTCCAGTGTGTGATCCGATTTTTCACCGATACCGAACCGCATGCGCAATACCTTTTCTTCTCTTGGGGTCAGGGTGGCAAGAATTTTGCGTGTCTGTTCCGCCAGGCTGAAGTCAATGGCAGCTTCCGATGGAATGGAAAATTTCTTGTCTTCAATAAAATCCCCGAGATGGCTGTCTTCTTCTTCTCCAATGGGGGTTTCCAGAGAAATGGGTTCCTTTGCAATTTTCAAAACCCGCCGGACCTTGTCAATGGGGATTTCCATTTTTTCAGCAATTTCCTCAGGAGACGGTTCTTTGCCCATTTCCTGTACCAGATACCTGGAGGTTCTGATAAGTTTGTTAATGGTTTCAATCATATGCACCGGAATACGTATGGTT
Organism: Desulfotignum sp.; assembly: GCA_011390695.1. The sequence goes on along the minus strand of JAABRW010000429.1, from coordinate 7,020 downwards.
CTTGCCTGGTCTGCGATGGCCCGGGTGATGGCCTGACGGATCCACCAGGTGGCATAGGTGGAAAACTTGTAGCCCCGCCGGTATTCAAACTTGTCCACCGCTTTCATCAAACCGATATTGCCTTCCTGGATCAGATCCAGAAACTGCAGCCCCCGGTTGGTGTATTTTTTGGCAATGCTGACAACCAGCCGCAGATTGGCCCGTACCAGTTCCCGTTTGGCAGAATCAGCATCTTTGCGGCCTTTATCAACACCCTGGATTATGGCCCGGAGATTATCTGCATCGCCTTTTATCAGTTCCTTGCGCAAAGCCACCTGATCCATGATAGCCTGGATATCTTTGTGCAGGAGACCAGCTCTGTCAGCGCCAAGATCTGTCCGGGCTGTGGCCCATTGCACAAATTTTTCCTGATCAGATGCCTGTTTGAGCATGGTATCTTTCATCACGTTAAAGGTCCTGGCACATTTTTCCAGCAGATTGTCCACTGTATCAAACCAGACTATGGTACTGCGGATGCTTTTTTCAATGGTATCAATGACATTGGATTCAAACCGCCAGCGTTTGAGTTCCTCAAAAATTTGTTCCGTGCCCTGGCCAATCTCTTCCATCAGGTTCTGGTATTTTTTGGTTGATTTTCTCAGATCGTGAAGCTGATCCCGTTTGGCCTGGTTGCTCTCATGGATACGTTTGATAACAGCCAGAGATTCGAGGAATTTTTCCTGTTTTGAGACCTCATCCACCACACCGTCCCCTTCGTCCACATCACGCAGAACGTGTTTGGGCCGCATGGATTTTTTCTCCATTTTATCACCATACAAAAAAATGGTGGTCAGAGAAATAGGACAATCCAGCATGGCGCGCAGGATATCTCTTTCTCCCACTTCAATTTTTTTTGCAATTTCAATTTCACCTTCCCGGCTCAAAAGGGTGACCATACCCATTTCTTTAAGATACATTTTAACAGGATCGGTGACCGCCCCGAACTCCAGATCCGGTCGTTCTTTTACAGACAGCAGACCCTCTTTTCTGTCCCCTGTATCTGCTTTTTTGTGTTTCGGCTCCTGCCTGATCTTTTCTTTTTTAATACCTGATTTGCCGGACACCACCGTACCTGCCCCGGCACCGGATTTTTTTTTCTTTATTTTTTCAAGATCCACCAGTGTGATTCCCAGTTCCTGGAACTGAACCACGATATCTTCGATCTGATCAAAAGATGTCACATCGTCGGATATGGCTTCATTTATTTCGGAAAAAGAGAGAACACCATGTTTTTTTCCCTTTTCAATGAGCATTTTTAATTGTGCTTCGCTGATCATTATATTTTCTTCCGACTTCTTTGTCTTTTCTGCCATGAAATGTCTCCCAAAGGCTAAACGTTATTGCCCACCATGTAATTGCCGAATCTCCTGCTGTTTCAATTTCAACAGTTCCATTACATCAGCCTCACAGCCCTTTTCCGCCCGTATTATCTTTGTTGTCAAGGTGTTTTCTTTTCTTTTTTTTATTCGGATAATCCTGTTTATTATGGATATCGCAGTATTGCGCAGGTCTGTTTCTTCACCAGGTCCCTGTGCCATGGCAAGGGATGCAATCAATTGTCTGTCTTTGTCTTGTTCCATTTTTGCCATGATATGATTGACAAAGGCCTTCTGGTGAGGATCAGCATCAGCAATGATTTTGGCAATACCACAAAGCCGCTGTGAATAAAAACATTCCAGCACCCCGGAATTTTGCACTTGTGGTATGATATCAGGACAATGAAGCATCAATGCCATAAGCTGTTTTTCCCTGGGGTCGGATGCCAGAAGCTGATCATCAGAGTTCTCCGGCACAAAACCCTGGCCGGGCCGGGCCTGAACCACCTGTTCTTTAACCTTTTCAAGGACAGCCCGCTCATCAATGTTCAGGGTTTCAGACAATTCCCTGATATGCAAAGAGCGCAAAGCGCTGTCCTGGATATCAGCCAGGTGGGGTCTCATATCATCCAGAACCCGTATCCGTCCTTCCACAGACAATCCATGTGTATCCATGGCGACCTTGAGCAAAAACTGCATCACTGTTTTTGCCCGGGACACCAGGTTCAAAAAAGCCTCAGGGCCGTGGTTCACCACATAGGTGTCTGGATCATCCCCCTCGGGCAGAACCAGTATCCGGGTATCCACCCCTTCTTTCATGAAAATTTTTATGCTGCGTTTTGCCGCATTGATACCGGCGGCATCTGAATCAAATACCAGTACCATGGTGGGGGCATAGCCTTTGAGTATGCGTACATGCTCTGATGTCAATGCGGTTCCCAGGCTTGCCACCGTATTTTTAATCCCGTTCTGGAAAAGCGACAAAAAATCAAAATACCCTTCCACAATGTGCACGGTTCCGGTTTTACGGCAATGCTGCTTTGCAGCATGCAACCCGTATAAAATTCTGCTTTTGCTGTAGACAGGGGTCTCCGGCGAATTCAGGTATTTGGGCATCTGGTCATCCATAACCCGGCCGCCAAATCCTGCTACCTGCATATTGATATCAAAAATAGGGAACATCACACGGTTCCTGAAACGGTCATAAAATCCGCTGCTCTGCTTTCTGGGCAGAACCAGGCCGGACTGTACCGCTGCCTGACGTCCAATTTTTTCTTTTTTAAAAAATGTGACCACGCCATCCCACTGGTCCATGGCATAGCCAAGATGAAACCGGTCCACAGTTTCTTTGGTAATACCGCGTTTTTCAAGGTAATGCCTGGCACCATCTGCTTTGGTGCTTTGCTTGAGAAGACGGCAATAATATGCCATAACCTGTTTGTTGAGGCCGAACAATGATTCTTTTAATGCAAGTTCTCTGCGTTTGGAGGGATCAAGCTGCCGGGTTTCAACAACAACATTGTATTTGCGGGCAAGCATCTTCACTGCTTCCACAAATGAAAGCCCATGGTATTTCATCACATAGGAAATGGCATTCCCACCGGCACTGCAGCCAAAGCAATAAAAAATCTGTTTTGCCGGATTCACGGAAAACGAAGGGGTTTTCTCGGAATGAAACGGACACAGACCAAAAAAATTCTGGCCTGATTTCTTGAGTATAACAGATTCTGATACGATATCAACAATGTCTGAGGTGTTTAAGATTTCTGAAATTTTTTCTTCAGGAATAAACATCGCTTCAGGTCATGACTCCAAAATTTCAAACGGTTATGCAACAGTACCTAAAATTAAGTACATAAAACGACTTGTCAATCACCTGAAAAGATGATTATGCTGCTGCTGAAATTCGTATGGCCTCACCCAAATCAAGGGTGCCTTCATAGAGCGCTTTTCCTGTAATTACACCGGTCACCCCCAGGGCTGCAATCCGGCACAGATTTTTAATGTCTTCAATACAGGCCACCCCTCCGGAAGCGATAATGGGTATGGAAACCGCCCGGGCCAGGGCAGCGGTTTCTTCAATATTGGGGCCGGTCTGCATCCCGTCCCGGTGGATGTCGGTAAAATTGATGGCAGCCACGCCTGCAGATGCAAATTGTTTTGCCAGGTCCACTGCCAGGGTTTCCGAGGTACGGCTCCAGCCTTCCACCGCCACCATCCCGTTTCTGGCATCAATACCCACCACAATTTTATCTGGAAATAATTTACAGGCCTGTTTGACAAAATCCGGCCGATATACTGCCTCACTGCCGATGATAACCCGTGAAACACCGGCGGCAATATATTTTTCAATGGTCTTTATATCCCGAATTCCCCCGCCCACCTGGATGGGCACTGAAACCTGTTCCAGGATCTGCGCAATGCTGTCAAAATTTATTGCTGATTTGGCAAACGCCCCGTCCAGATCCACCACGTGGATCAATTGTGCCCCCTGTTTTTCCCATTTTACAGCCATAACGGCCGGGTCATCTGCATAATGGGTGGCATCTTCCATGCGCCCCTGGAGCAGGCGGACACATTTTCCCTGTTTAATATCAACTGCAGGAATTATAATCATAATGTCATATCTTTTTTGTGCCGGGTGTCATGGGATCCAGGCAAATATGTGATGCTCACAGGCTGCCCTTGCTGGAAAGTGTGCCTGCAATCTTGTCATCAATCCGGGTTGCCTGGTGCAAAGAGCGCCCCATGGCTTTGAATATGGATTCCAGCACATGGTGTTCATTGATACCGTAATGGGCATTGATGTGCAGGTTGAACCTGCCTTCGTTACAGAATGCCTGAAAAAATTCCCTGGCAAGAAATGCATCAAATGCAGTACCTGATTTAAGGTTTTTCGGAAAGTTATATACAAGGTAGGGTCTGTTGGATATATCAATGGTCACACTGGAAAGGGCTTCATCCATTGGCACGCAATTGTCACCAAACCGCTGTATCCCTTTTTTGTCTCCAAGGGCTGATAAGAAAACCTGCCCCAAAACCAGACCGGTATCTTCCACTGTGTGGTGCCAGTCAACCTCCAGATCTCCTTTGGCCAGGATCTTAAGATCAAAAAAGCCATGGGTGCTGAAGGCTGTAAGCATGTGATCAAAAAAGGCAATGCCGGTAGAGATATCTGCTTTGCCAGATCCATCCAGATCCATTTGGATCTCGATCTGCGTTTCTTTTGTTTTTCTTGAAACCGCTGCATCCCGCGCCATGAGATACCCTTTGCAAATAAATGTTGCCATAATGAATCCCCAAATACTATGCAAATATACACAAATTGTCAATTTATTTATTGTACAGGTCTCGGGAAATCCAATTCATGACTTGAAAATCACACATTTTTACAGTAATATTAAACAATTTTACAAACAATATATACGCTGAATAAAAGCCATGGCCATCAACCAGATTTCAAGCAATATATATCCGGCACCATACAACCATAGTTTCGGGGCATCGAAAAATGCATCCCCCATACCGCAAGTTTCCAAAACCGGCCAGGCAGAACACACCCCCAAAAACCAGAACACAACTTTCCCAGCAGACAACCAGGAACCAAAGCCTTTTTCAAAAACAACTTCTGCTGCATCCAGCAGCACTGTAACTTTAACCAGGGCAGAGCGGTTGCTGCTGGCAGAACTCAAAAAAACCGATACCCAGATCCGGCAGCATGAAATGGCCCATGTGACAGCAGGCGGGGGCGTGGTTACCTCCGGTGCCAGATTTGCTTATAAACGGGGACCGGACGGCCGGAACTATGCGGTTGCCGGAGAGGTCAGTATTGACGCATCCCCGGTGCCCGGAGACCCCCAAGCCACCATCCGGAAAATGCAGCAGGTAAAAACAGCTGCCCTTGCACCGGCCAACCCGTCTGCCCAGGATCTGAAAGTGGCTTCCCGGGCCACTGTTCTTGCTGCAAAAGCAGCCTCGGAACTGATGGTCCTCCAGGCCAGAGAACAAGCTTCCGCCAATGAATCCCGGGCCTTTGGCAGCATGGAAAATGCCGCCGGTTCCTATATAAAGGTCAATGGCCTGCCTGAAACAGATACCCATACCTTCACGCTGTCTGTTTAGCATTTTTTCAGACAGGTTTTTTGCCTATTTGATCAGTTTCACAATCTGCCTGAATGCATCTCCTTTGGCCCTTCGCATCAGTTCAAAGAAAACCATTTCCACACAGGTTATCTGGGCCCCGGACTGTATTGTTCTGCGAAGTCCGATGTCTTTGTTTTCTTTGGTTCTGGATGACACGCAATCTGAAACCACCTGTACTTCATATCCTCTGTTAAGCAGTTCATAGGCTGTCTGAAACACGCAGATGTGGGTTTCAATGCCGGTGATCAATATCTGATTTCTGCCCAGGGCTTCAAATTTTTCCATGAATACCGGTTCCTGACAACAGGAAAAAACATCCTTTTCAATGGGGGACTCTTTTGCCATCAGGTGGGCAATATCCGCCACTGTCGGCCCGAGTTTGCCAGGTATCTGCTCCAACCACAGAATCGGCACCCCCAAAATCTGCATTCCCTTTATCAATCTTTCCAAAGATTGAAACAGCTTTTCTTTTTCATACATCAGCTGGGCCAGCTGACCCTGGACGTCCACCAGAAGCATGACCGTATTGTCAGTGGAAAACATGGATAACCTCCTTTGTCAAATGATTGCATGAGAATCTGCAACTGCCGGATAAACTATCTAACAGGTTTTCAACAAAAACAAGTTTTTTAATGCATGACCCATGACAATTATTGTCATATTGCCCGGCGATAATTGGTACTATCACCTGTGTATGCCCCGGGGCCCTGCCCTGGAGACCCCTGTATTGTATGCTTTGATACAAAATCAAACCGCCTGCATGTTTTTTGCATGTTTTCTTTTTTGAAAAAAAAAGGTAAAAACACAAGGAGGCAGAAAATAATGATTTCATCCATTCAAAACAATTCGTCTGCAATGCATGCGTTTTCCAATCAGATAAGGGCCAGTGCCAATAACGTCGCCAATGTCCTGTCTGATGAATTCAAATCCAGCAGGGCCCACAATGTGGAGGCAAAACCCCGGGGCGTATCCACAGTTATTTCAAAGGATACCTCCGCCGGCCCCCTGGTGGAAGACCCCATTAAAAACGACGGTTCCCTCAAGGAATTGTCCAACACAGACATTGCCCGGGAAATGGTCCAGCAGATGACCGCCCTGCATGGTTTTGATGCCAACGCCAAAACCATTCAGACCCGGGATGAAACCCTGGGTACGGTCATTGATATGATAGGATAGCCAATGAAGCCCGAAAGCCGGTATTGTTTATTACTGATCCTTGCTTTGACCTGTCTGGCCTGTGCAGACCACAAACCTGCAGGACCAGCCGGATCCCTGCAGCCCCATCCCGAAACAGACCCGCCAGAATCAAAAATACCGGCTCCGGATTTGTCCTTTCTCTCCGATACCCGAAAAATTATCGTAACAAAAGCCATGGAAAGCATTGGCACACCTTATCACTGGGGCGGTCACACCCCTGAACCGGGATTTGACTGCAGCGGTCTTGTATTTTTTACCCACCAGATTGCCGGAATCCAGGTTCCCAGAACTGCTGCTTCCCAGTTCAGCCAGGGAAGAAAAATTC
>JAABRW010000428.1 GCA_011390695.1 Desulfotignum sp. | reverse complement strand
ACCCGATTGAAAGGATCAATGTCCAGCATGAAATTAATGTCTATTCGCTTCAAATCGAATTGCTGGAAAAAAATGCCCAAAAATACAGGGAAAAAATCAGAAATTTTCTGTTCAACAAAGTGAACGGAACACAAGGGTCAATGAATTTTTATTTAAAAACAGACACAGAAAATGGATTGGATACCGATGGGAGAACCTGGCGCATCAAAGTCAAAAACAACCCGATCTCGCTTGACAATATTAATATGAGTGGGGGGGGAGCCGTCGTCGGAAATATCCCCAAGGGTCTTCCTTCCTTTGGAATACCCCAAATAAACTTAAAAATTATCACCCAGATGTTTCCCTATGCCGTTATTATTTCACTTTTAGGGTTCATGGAAGCCATATCCATTGCAAAGGCCATGGCCGCCAAAACCGGCCAGCGTCTGGACCCTAATCAGGAACTCATCGGGCAGGGACTGGCCAACATCCTCGGATCTTTCGGGAGAAGCTATCCGGTTTCAGGATCTTTTTCCAGGTCTGCTGTAAATCTTCAGGCGGGGGCTATTTCAGGGTTTTCCAGTGTGTTTACCAGCTGTATTGTGGTGATTGCCCTGTTGTTTTTCACACCACTTCTTTATCATTTGCCACAGGCGGTATTGGCTGCAGTCATCATGATGGCCGTCATCGGGCTTATAAATGTCAGTGGATTTATCCATGCCTGGAGAGCCCAGTGGTATGACGGCGCGATTTCCATTATCACTTTTATCTTTACCCTGGCTTTTGCCCCTCACCTTGACAAAGGGATCATGATCGGCGTCCTTCTTTCCCTTGGCGTGTTCCTGTATAAAAGCATGAGACCGGGTGTATCCTCCTTGTCACGACACACGGATGAAGACTTTCGCGATTCAATGATAAATGAACTGATGGAATGTGAATATGTTGATCTGATAAGGTTTGAAGGCACGTTATTTTTTGCCAATGCCAGTTACCTGGAAGATAAAATTAATGAGCGCATTCTGGCAAAGAAAAATCTGAGACATATCATAATCGCATGCAACGGCATCAATGATATGGATGCCTCCGGTGAAGAAGCACTCTCCCTGGTCATAGACCGGGTGAGAAGCGCCGGCATCGATATCTCATTCAGCGGAATCAATGAATCTGTGATGACTGTCCTGGAACGAACACATCTGCTTGAAAAAATAGGACCCAGTCACATTTATCCCACCATGGAAAAAGCGATCTGTTCGGTTCATGAAACCGCCCATAAAGGTGGGGCTGAAGCACAGTGTCCCCTTACAACCGTTTGCCATATTGCGCAAACTATGAAATAAAAATATAATTAATGTCCGCCACAATTAAATACAGAGGAGACGATCAATGCCAGTCATAACCATATTCAGCGGTGTTTTCTGCAAGAAAAAACCGGTTCTTGAAAAAATCATGGAAAAAATCAAATATGACATCGTTACGGATAATGAAATCATATCTGAAGCAGTCGGAATTTCAGGCATGCCTGAAAATAAAATTAAAACCGCCTTTTCTTCCAAAGTTTCCGTATTCAATAAGTTCACCCATGAAAAAGAACGGGCCACTGCCTGGATCAAACTGGCGCTGGCAAGGATGCTTTCAAAAGACAATCTGATTGTCGAAGGACTCAGCAGCCAGCTGATCCCGAAAGAGATTACCCATGTACTCCGCATCTGTATTATTGCAGACATGAAATTCAGAACCAGGGCTGCAAAGGAAGCGGGGAAGTCTGAAAAAGAAGCGGTCAGTTTGATTCACAGCAGTGACAAGGACAGGAGTTCCTGGGTATATGATATTTTAAATACAAAAGATCCATGGGATCCGTCTCTTTATGATATGGTCATTCCCACAGACAAGATGGATTTGGAAGAGGCTGTAGCCCTGATTGAAAGCCATCTTGGCAGCGAAGTCATTAAAGCCACGGAGCAGTCCAAAAAAGCGGCAAAGGATTTTATCCTTACATCCGAAGTGGAAGTGGCGCTTGCCAAAGAAGGCCACAGCGTGGGTGTCAATGCAAAAGACGGGGCGGTTACCCTGAGTATCAATAATCATGTCCTCATGTTGAGCCGGCTTGAGGATGAATTGAAAGCCATAGTGGAAAAAGTACCGGGCGTGACTTCAGTTGAAACAAAAGTCGGCAAGAAGTATCACCAGGCGGACATCTACCGCAAATATGATTTTGAAGCCCCAAAAGTGCTGCTGGTGGATGATGAGCGAAAATTTGTCCAGACCCTTTCCGAACGTCTCATGATAAGAGACATGGGGTCAGCCGTGGCCTATGATGGTGAGTCCGCCCTGGATATGATCAATGATGATGAACCCGAAGTCATGATTCTTGACCTTAAAATGCCCGGAATCAACGGTATCGAAGTTTTAAGGAAAGTCAAAGAAACAAGGCCCGAAATAGAGGTGATTATTCTAACCGGCCAAGGGTCTGAAGCGGACAGAAAAATCTGTATGGATCTTGGGGCATTTGCCTATCTTCACAAACCGGTAAAAATTGACTTTTTAAGCGAAACCCTGAAAAAAGCAAAAGAAAAAATGGAAAAGGCCCGGGAATTAAAGAAAGGCCAATAGCAAAGAAAAATAATGGCAAACAGAATTATAAAAATTCTACTGGTCGATGATGAGGAACGACTGCTGGATTCTATGGCCCGGCGGCTTGCACTGCTGGGTTTTGAACCCATCAAAGCCTCATCCGGCACCCGTGCCATTGAAGTTGTGTCAAAAACCCGAATCGACCTGGCCATTGTGGATTTAAAAATGCCGGACATGGATGGCCTGACTACCATCACCCGCCTCAAGCAGATCACGCCTGACCTGAAGACGGTTCTTCTGACCGGCTATGGAAGTGAGGAAACCCGACAAAAAACCAAAATTTCGGGCTCAGAGTATTTTGAAAAAGATTCTATGAGTGATTTGTGGGATTTGATCAAAGGATTCAGCGCCAAGAGCACAAAACAGTTACCTTCAAAAGAGTTGATTGATCCCGCCGGCAGAAGATCCGGGGATCTGCCGAAAATAATCGGGGAGACCCCCGGCATGCAGCGGCTGCGCAAAGATATTGATCGCCTGTCGGAAATGGACTGTACCATCATGATTCGGGGGGAGCAGGGAACGGGAAAAGAACTGGCTGCAAGGGTGATCCACAGATCAAGCCACCGTAAAGACCAGCGATTTCTGGCTTTTAACTGTGGCTGTTTCAGTGATGATTTTAATTTCACAGAACTTTTGGGCTCTCTTGAAGGATCGGGCTGGTATCCTGGTTCAGTCGGTGAAGAATCAAAAAATTTGCGATACATTGGAACCATCTTCCTGGATCATTTCGAAACCATGCCGGAACAGACCCAGCAGGATATGCTCACATTGCTGGAAGATACCTTGTCGACGCAATCTCAGGATTCAGCAGAATCATTGAGGGATATCCGGTTTATTATTGCAACCCACCAGGACCTTAAACAACGGGTCGAAAATAATAAATTCAACAAAAACCTTTATCAGAGACTGAATGCCATATCAATAAACATCCCGCCGCTTCGGGAGCGCCGGGATGATATCTTTCCATTATGCCGCTATTTTTTAGCCCAGCTGAATAAAGAATTTAAAAAAAATGTTGAATCATTTTCAGAAGAGGTGCTTTCCATTTTCATGGCCTACCTTTTTCCCGGCAATGTCCGGGAACTCAGACATATTATCGAACGCGCAGTCATTCTAACGGACACCGCCTCGATAGAAATGATCCATCTGCCCGATCGGTTTAAGAAAAAAAACCAGTCTGCCCCCGCGAAAAATGACGGTCCATTTGAAACCCTCAGTGAACTGGAAAAAAAACATATCCTTAAGGCGGTTGAGCTGACCCGGGGCAACCGGTCAAAGGCAGCTGAAATTTTAGGCATCAGCCGCGCGGCATTATGGCGAAAACTTAAAATTTTCACGGCAGAAAACTAAACCGCTTTTTGAAGAACTCTCCAAAAGGGTACAAAACATATCGCGTGACCGCTGGACCTGTTTTTTTCACAGGCCCTGATGCTGACCGAATTTTATAAGCCGGACTATTCCACGATTTCCAGAATGACCCGCTTCTGTTCCTTGGCGGAAGCGCACGAAAGAATGGTCCGCATGGCCTGGGCGGTTCTGCCTTTTTTGCCGATGACTTTTCCAAGATCTTCTTTTGCCACCCTAAGCTCCAGAACAAGGGTCTGCTGCGCCTTTATTTCCTGGACATCCACCTGATCAGGATCATCGACCAAAGACTGTGCAATGTACTTGATTAACTCTTTCATGACGGGGTCTCCTTTTTCTGTATACCAAAATGATAATCAACGTCTATATAACGCCCGGTCAACCCTTGTCGGGATATCGGCTTTGTGTGGTCCGTCAGTGGTGAAATAATCTTTTTTACCATATCATAACTGGTTCAATTCACAAGTGTTATTTTCCATTGTTTTTCCAATGACCGGCATTTTCCTTGACATCAATCAGAATTCCGTTATTTTATGTGCCGTAACTTGAATACGCTCAGGTTCGACATGCAAATGGATTTTCCGACAGTCGGTGATGCATTCAATGTCTCTTGAGCCCGAAACCAGTAAGGAAACACCAGTGACAACGGAAATCGACACCATCACCTCCCAGCGAAAAATGCTGTCTGAAGCCGGATATGCAGAACCGGCCATCAATTACTTTATTGAAAAAAAATATATGGGTCATCTCCTGGACGCCAGCCAGATATCAGAAAAAATCGGCTCCTGCGGTGATATCATGAAAATTTATCTAAAGGTGGATGAGCACAACATCATTCAGGATGTCCGGTATGAGATCACTGGTTGTGCCGGCGCCATATCCGCTGCCATGGCCGTGGTGGATCTGATCAAAGGTCAACCCCTTGACAAGGCATTGACCATCAATGACGGAGATGTGTTTAAACGGCTTGAAAACATTCCGGAAAAAAAACACCATTGCATCCAGCTGGCCGTTAAAACCATGCACAAGGGCATTGAAGAGTTCCTGTCCGCCAGAACCCATTGATTCATCCGGATATGTTTTATCTTTCAGGGTTCAATGTGCCGCTGAAACCGCCGGACCTGATTCTGATAATAATTTTGCCGGTCCCGGGCCAGCTCAAGGGCTTTTCGAGCGGCTGATACTGCTTCAGCCACACGGTGGTTGGCAAACAGGGCTTCCGCATAGGTATCCAGCACAAACGGCGACTGGGGTGCCAGGGCCACGGCCCGGCCGGCCAGATTCAGCGCACGATCCGGGTCCTGAATTTCCGTTACCGGGCATGTCGCCAAAAGCCAGGCCAGATTATTGAGGGCATGGACATGATTTGAGTTGATACCAATGGCGGATTCGTAAGCGGCGATTGCCTGGATAAAATTCTGTGACGCATAGTGAAAATCTCCGGCAATCACATGCAGATCCGCATTTTCAGGATCCATCTTTAATTGCTCAAACACCAGCCGACCGGTAATAAAATTGTCAAGCACAGGCTTGAATTGACCATAAGACAGGTGATATCCGAACCCGATGACACTGATCAACCCGATCACGGCAACACCGATCATGCGCCGGACCCGGCGGTGATGATGCGCAATCAACGCGCTGTTCTCCTGGCATTTTTCCAGAAACCGGATGCGCTGTCCAATGCTGAAGTGATGCCAGTTGGGACGTTCCATATCCTGTCGGCTGATGGCGCCGATTTTATAAAATGTCCGGATCAAGGGAAAGGCATTGGGAAAGAATCGGAACAGATAAAGATCGGCCTGGCGTTCAAAGTTTCGCATGAAAAATCCGAACACGAAACGGAAATATACGATAAAAAAACAGATAAGAATCGCACCCATCAGCACCGAATGAACCTGAGATATGTCTATTCCTGACAAAACAGCCTTCGGGAAATAGGTCGCCCCTGCCAGAACCAGAAGCATCAAGGGGTCATACAAGACCGCGTTACAGGCGATGAATCCGGCAAAAAAAACCAGATAATACAGCATGTGCCCGTGCTTGACATGACCGATTTCGTGAAGAATGACCGCAGCCAGCTCCTCATCATCCAGAGAACCGAGCAGGGCCGGGGTCACCAGGATATATCTGAATTTTCCCACCAGCCCCATGACGCCGGCCGTGATCATACTGCCGGCAAACAGATCCCATATCAAAATATCGGCATACCGCAATCCGGCCATATGACAGACCGCCTCGATCCGGGATCTGCCAGGCCCTTTTTCCATGGGCCGGCATTGCCAAATTGTTTTGATGAACACCGGGCCGAATACCGCAATCCCGGCCATGAATACCATAATAATGATCATTTCACCGGCCGGACCGGTCATCAGATCATCCAGCGGGGGATACGCAATGAACCGGATCAGATCCACAAACAAAGACAGGCACAGCCAGGGAAGCAATGTCGGCAAAGCAAACGACAACTGGGAAAAAATGTATTGTTTACAGGAAACCGGCCGGGAAAACAAATGTTTTTGAACCGGATAGGCCGCATGCCAGACCATGACCAGGTATGAAACAAACAATCCTAAAAACAGCAACGCTTCCAGCGTGGGAACCTTTTGAAACAATTGAACATGAGAAAATGCCGTATTGAGGCGAAACACATAAATATTAACGGCAAACACCAGTAAAGCGAGCACAGATAAACGGGATATGGTGCTGGAAACCGCCCGGTCCTCCTGAAAGGTGACAGATTTTTTAGCAGCGTTCAATATACGCCGGAAACTCAACCGGCAGATCAGAAAAAAACCGATGCCCAGCACCAGGCTCTGGAGCCATCCGGGCGATGTCCCTGGCTCATTGACACCAAACAGTTCCGATGTCGCATAAATGATCAACGCCACCAGAAAATATATGATTGTGGAAAACACGATGGGATCTCTTAAATGATTCCGTGGGCCGCAAACTGTTTCAGCACAACCCAGGTTTTCACGTCAAACCGGATGTCAGGCGTATCCAACAGCTGTTTAGCCGACTGCGGGGTAAGCAGAATCACCTGAATATCTTCAGAATCCTCAATATGGTCGCTGGAAGGAACCCCGTCGCATTCCGCGTATAACAGACTGACGGATTCATCCGTCATGCCTGAGGAGGAAAAAACCGCAGGGCTCTGCGCCAGCACCTTTGTCAAACGCAGGCCGGTTTCTTCGAACAATTCCCGCTGACCGGCCGTAACCACGCTTTCCCCCGGATCCAGCAAACCGGCGGGAAACCCGTATTGATACCCCCCCAGCACCACCCGGAATTCCTTGATGATCACCAGGCGCTGTTCTTTGACATGATAGGGAACGATCACCACGGCATCCGGTCGATCCAGGGTTGTTTCTTCAAAATTTTTCGGGCCGGACCGGGAGGCGAATGTCCAGGTTTTGTCTTTGCCCACCCGGTCCTGATATGTCAGGGAAAACAGGTTCAAATGATGCATATCGGTTAATTTCTGAATCTGATGAATCTTCATGAAACACTCCTCATTAACCTGTACCATATGATGATTTGATTGTCCGAAAACAGACAGATCACAGATATGTCAGATAACCGAAAACCAGCCAGAAATGACAGGCACTGCCCAGCAGCACACAGATATGCCAGATTTCATGGAACCCGAACACCTTTGGAAACGGATCCGGTTTTTTGAAGACATACACCAGGGCTCCGAGACTGTAAAACAAACCACCCAGGGCCAGCCATAACAGCGGAGCTGGTTCCAGAATTTGTACCAGCGGATAGATGGCCACCATGCACAGCCACCCCATACCCAGGTAGATCAACGTGGAGATCCAGCGGGGAATATTCATCCAGAACAGCTTCAGCACGATTCCCACCGCAGCAAATCCCCAGATGATGCCGAACAGCGACCATCCCCAGGGTCCCCGCAGCGGAACCAGGCACAAAGGCGTATATGATCCGGCAATGACCATGAAAATCATGATATGGTCGATGCGGCGAAAAATGGCCAGCGTTTTGGCTGACAATTGCAGGCCGTGGTAAAGAAAGCTGGCTGTATACATGAATACCAGCGTGGTCCCGAAAATGGCAAAAGACACCACATGCCAGGCATCGGCCTTGACAGCGGCCATGACCACCATCAACGTCAGGCCGGCAATGGATGCCAGACTGCCCGCCATATGAGACAATGCGTTGACCGGCTCTCTGAACAGTTTCAATGGATTTTTCATGCAGGTACTTTACGCTTTTTTTGTGCTGTCTTCAATACAAATGCGGTAGTGTACCAAATTTTTTACCCGGATCGACTGGATAATAACCAGAAATAACCGAAAAAAATCTTGATAATTTACCGGGGTGTGCTAATACATGGAATGGTAATTTCGTATTCACCCCCACGTTAATGAAGTAAACTTTAAACCACAGGAGGAAAGGATTCATGAAACCACTTAAAATGGTCGTTGCGTGTATCAGCATTCTTGCCATGTCTGCCATGGCCATGGCCGGTACCCTGGATGATGTCAAAGCCAAGGGCTATGTTGATGTCGGCATCAACGGCAGCTTGTTCGGATTTGGCATGCCCGATGAAAAGGGCGAAATGAAAGGTCTGGATGTGGACACGGCCAAAGCCATTGCCGCAGCGGTATTCGGCGATGCGTCCAAAGTCAAATTCACGGCCCTGACAGCGGTTCAGCGACTGCCGGCCCTTCAGTCCAAAGAGATTGATGTGCTGTGCAGGAACACCACCCAGACCCTGTCCAGGGAAACCCAGTCCGGCTTGAATTTTGTTCAGCCCAACTACTATGACGGCCAGGGATTTCTGGTTCCCAAAGCATTGGGTATCAAAAGCGCCAAAGAACTGGACGGCGCCACCGTCTGTGTCCTTCCCGGCACTACAACGGAAATGAATGCCGCTGATTTTTTCCGGGCCAACGGCATGAAATGGTCTCCCGTGGTCATTGAAAATACCGCTGAGCTGAACAAAGCTTTTTTTGCCGGTCGTTGCGATGCATTGACGTCTGACATGTCCCAGCTGGCAGGCAACCGGTCAGTGGCACCCAATCCCGAAGATTATATGCTGCTGCCGGAAGTCATTTCCAAAGAACCGCTGGCCCCGGTGGTCCGGCATGGAGATGATCAATGGTTCGATATTGTCAACTGGACCATGATGGCGTTGATCGAAGCGGAAGAACTGGGTATCACCTCCCAGAATGTGGATGACATGCTCAAATCGGAAAACCCGGGAATCAAACGCTTTTTGGGTGTTACTCCGGGGATGGGCCAAATGCTGGGTCTGGACAATAACTGGGCCTACAACATTGTCAAACAGGTGGGCAACTACGGGGAAATATTTGAAAGAAATGTCGGTCCTGATACCCCCCTGGGCATCCCCAGAGGCCTGAACGCTCTGTGGACCGATGGTGGACAGATGTACGCTTCTCCCATCAGGTAGACTTTTTTCCGACCCGAACCCTAAAAGATACCTTAAGTATCGGGCGCTCCGGATTTAATCATCCGGAGCGTCTGATATCAGATCTCCCTAGAATGGAAAAAACATCTGAGCCATGACACCTTCTGAA
>JAABRW010000427.1 GCA_011390695.1 Desulfotignum sp. | reverse complement strand
GGACGGACCGCTTCACAATGTGGTAAAAATCAGACCCCCCCTGGTGATCACAAAACAGGATGCTGACACCATTGCAGATACCATGGACGAAATTTTTGCGCAGGATTTTGCCTGACCCGCAGGATACCGTTTATTTTTATGCTGTTTTGCGCTATTAATATATATAATACAGATCACCGGGGAGGCAAAATAATGATCAATGTCAATGAAGCATCAGCCAGGGCCATAGAGCACTTGAAAAAACTGTATCCTGATAATGACCTGGGGAAAATACTGTTTGAGGAAGCTGAACTGACGGATGATGATAAATTCTGGGTTGTCGTTCTCAGCTTTAAAAGTCCCATTCCTGCCAGCGGGGTCGGCACATCAATGTTCGTGGGAGACCGGGGCTACAAGGTGTTCAAGCTGCTGGCGGAAACCGGTGACATTCGTTCTGTCAAGAACCAGGAATCCAAATAACACCCAGGCCCTGGCAGGCACAACAAAGTATGGGAGCTTTTAGCTTTTAGCTGTTAGCTTTTAGCTGAGTACTGATGGCTTTCATATAAAAAAACCGGTGTGAAATAAGCGCCCTGGATAAAAAAAAATTAAGGAATTATGGATTATGGATATTGTCTTTCATCCCATCGGCCGGATTCGCACCCCGTACACCACTGTCGGCGATCCCCCGCACCAACCCGATCCCAACGCTCCGGGAACATTTTATATTGCACTGCATCCAGAGCTCACAGACGGGTTGTATAAACTGGAAAATTTTGCCTATATTCAGGTATTCTTTTATCTGGACCGCCCGGACAAACCGGTCACCCTGCATGTGAGACCCCCCAAAGCAGGCGGCCTTGAAGTGGGGCTTTTTGCCAGCCGCTCCCCCCGGCGGCCAAATCCCATCGGTCTGAGCACGGTCAGGCTCAAAAGCATCACCGGCAGCCGCCTGGATATTTCAGGCATTGATGTCCTGGACAATACCCCGCTGCTGGACATCAAGCCCTATATCAAAAGGCTGGATGTAAAAGAGGATGCCGATAACGGCTGGGGCTGATATCCTTGGAGAGCAGGCATGGCACAGGGGTTTATCTTTCATAACCTTCTATGGAAAATAAAAAATGCATCAGGGGATTTAAAAAGCCCTTGGTAATATCCTGAAACCTGGTTCCCACGGAAATTTGCTTTTGTTCACGCTTGACATTCCTGACAATGGCCATGGCCCCGATTTCATTTGCGATACCCGGTAATCGGCAATAAACCCGGAGCAGATCCCCTTCCTTCAGCGTGGTGATATTTTTCACGTCAAGGTATGTGAACCGGCAGCCTCTTTTGCTGATATCAAATATCACGATGGGAAACTCGGATTTTTTGGCTTCCACCCGCCCGGGGATCACCACATTGTTGCGCTTGACCATACGCAGTTCGCGCTGCTGGACTATTTTCGGGTATTCAAGGGCAAGGGTTCTGATGGGATTGGTTATAAGCTCTATCACACTGGTCTGGAATGCGAATACACAGCCGTCGTAAAGGTATTTCACCACCATTTTACTGCCTGGATACAATTTGTTTTTCACACTTCTGAACCGTCTGGGAAGTGTGACAATCAGAAATTCATCTTTCAGAAGGCCGATAAAAATACTGGTCACCGTAAAATCAACCCCGTCAATATCAATATACACCTGGGTGCCGATATCAATATAAATGCCTTCTGATTCATGTAATTCAAATATTTCTTCCATTTCCTCCATCCGGCCTTCCTTTCAGCGGGGTGTATGTATTTTATCAACCAGGAAAAAAAGACAGCTGGTCTCTTTATTTGGTTTAGAATCTACCTATTGTTTCACATTATGTTTGTCAAGCATTAAAAGGGATTTTTCCTGTTCATGATGCGCCAACTGTTTCAAAAAACCGTGCTGACAGGTAGCGCTTTTCAATAAACGATTTATATTACTTTTTAAAAGCCATGCGGTTTTGTGTATTTCAGTGAAGAAAAGATCAATCAGCCGCATAATTCTTTATGCAATGGTCCTTGCGGGAGGTATTATCATGAGTGATTCAGTCAACCCACCAAAACCGGCTACCGATCTTTTTACTGTGCCCCAGCCCGGAGCGGAACCATATGGTGCAGATGTGATCCAAAAGCTTGAAAATGCTGCCGCACTGCGCGGGTCCGATTATCAGCCCCGCACCAGACACCTGCGACCCGATGGATGGGCCAGATACACCAACCGGCTGTTTCTGGAATCCAGCCCCTATCTCCTTCAGCATGCACACAATCCGGTCAACTGGTATTCCTGGTCAGATGAACCCTTTGAAACAGCAAGACAGGAAAACCGCCCGGTTTTTCTGAGTGTGGGCTATGCCACATGCCACTGGTGCCATGTAATGGAAGAAGAATCATTTGAAGATGAAGAAATTGCAAAATATCTGAACGAAAATTTTGTATGCATCAAGGTGGACCGGGAAGAACGGCCGGATATCGATGCCGTCTACATGACCGCGGTCCAGGCCCTGACCGGCAGGGGCGGCTGGCCCATGAGCGTGTGGCTGACCCCGGACCGCAAACCCTTTTACGGGGCCACCTATTTTCCGGCCCGGGACGGCGACCGTGGTGCGGCAATCGGCTTTCTCACCGTTCTTGAAAAACTCAACCAGAGTTTTCATCTGCCGGATGGACGGGTGGAAAAGGCAGGCCGGCAGATCACTGAGGCCATACGTCAGGCCATGGTGCCCCAATCCGGCAACCGTCTTCCCGGCCAAGAAATACTGCAGAAAGCAGCCGGCTTTTACCAACAAAATTATGATCCGAAGTTCGGCGGTCTTTCCGGAGCACCAAAATTTCCCTCCAGTCTGCCGGTACGGTTTCTGCTGCGTTATTACCGGAAGACCCGTGATCCGGATATGCTTGAAATGATAGAGAATTCTCTTTTTCACATGGCCGGAGGCGGGATATACGACCATGTGGCCGGCGGGTTTCACCGGTATTCCACGGATGCCCAGTGGCTGGTCCCCCATTTTGAAAAAATGCTCTATGACAATGCCCTGTTGGCGGTGGCCTATCTGGAAGCCTGGCAGACAACGGCCAATGCGGATTTTCAGCGGGTGGTCAACGAAATTCTGACATATACGGGCAGGGATATGACATCGCCCGAGGGTGCATTTTATTCTGCCACAGATGCGGACAGCAAGAATATTGCCGGCCATATGGAAGAAGGGTGGTATTTTACCTGGACCCCGGAAGAGCTGGAAATAGTTTTGGGCAAAGAGCGTGCAGATATTGTTAAAAAATATTATGCTGTGGAGGGACCACCGAATTTTGAAGGCCGATATATTTTTCATACCCCCAAAAACCGCACAGACATTGCTGCAGAACTGCATATGTCTAAAGATAACCTGACCGCGGTCATCGAAGAATCGAAAAAACTGCTTTTCAGGGAAAGAAACAAGCGGCCGGCCCCGCTGCGGGATGAAAAAATTCTCACTGCATGGAACGCGCTCATGATTTCGGCATTTGCCCGGGCAGGCCTGGCATTCGGTAATTCTGCATATACGCTGCAGGCAAAAACTGCGGCCCGGTTCATACTGGATCATCTGTACATCAACGGCAGGCTTTACAGAAGTTATAAAGACGGTCAGGCCCGGCACAATGGGTTTCTGGAGGATTATGCCTTTTTCATTGCCGCACTGGTTGACCTGTATGAAGCCGACCATGATATCTGGTGGCTGAAAAAAGCATTGGCTTTGGATGATGTACTGAAAAAATTTTATGAAGACCTGGAAAACGGTGGTTTTTTTACCACCGGCACCGATCATGAAGCCCTCATTGCCCGGGAAAAACCCTTTTATGACGGTGCCACACCCTCGGGCAACGCAGTGGCGGCTTTAAACCTTCTGCGGCTTTATTCCTATACCACCGACGATCAGTTCCGGAGGCGGGTGAAAAACCTGTTTAAAGCATTTTGTCAACGGCTGACCGATACCCCTTCTGCTTTGTCTGAAATGCTTCTGGCCATGGATTATTATTTTGATACACCAGCGGAAATTATTCTGATCACACCCCCTGAGAACCCTGATGCAGCAATGCCCTTTTTAGACAAATTCAGAGAGCAGTTTATTCCCAACCGGATTCTGGTGGCTGCAGATGAAAAACAGGCTGCTGCCAATGCAGAAATCATTCCCCTGGCTGCCGGAAAAAAAGCAGCCCATGGCAGGGCCACTGCCTATGTATGTGAAAGCGGCACCTGTTCTCTGCCTGCTGAAACACCGGAAGAATTTGTTTCCCGCCTGCTGCGGGACGGAACAGCATAAAAAACGAAGCAATATCGTGATGCATACCCGCTTATATCACTTCAGTCAGGGGCATCGTGAAGCTAGGAAAGAATTACTTTGAATTTCCTTCTGCCTTTAATTCGGTATATGGTAAAATCTCTATCAATTGTTGCTATTGTATTGAGATCGAGTTGCTCGGCTAGGTAAACAAGACATGAATCTGCAAAATCCATTGGTAAATCCTGATATTTTTTGGTTAATTCCATCAAACGATTAAAATCCCTGTTGCTGATGTTGTGGATTTCAACTCCACCTCTGCCAACCCATTCTAAAAAATCGAGTTGGGCATTGGAGTTGAAATCCAAGAGGTGCAGCGTCTCTGTTATTGAAGCAATGGTTGTGATTAATGGGTATTTGTTATCTTTTACAAATTGAACTGTTTTTTTATGATGCTTGTCTGATGCATCAAACAAAGCAATCAAAGGACCGGAATCGATTAAGATTTTTTTCATCCTCGTTTTGCCTTTATTTTTGCTCTCAAAAGCTTTTTTCGATCAACAGACAAGTTCCCCTCGCCACTTGCAAACTTACCAAATAGGTCATGGCCTATATCCCAGGCATTTGGTTTGTTGAGCTTTTCGAGATATTCAATAAGGCTTTGCCGGATTAAATCCGATTTTGTTAACCCAAGGTTTTTTGCCGTTGTATTGATCGCCTCTTCTAAGCTTGGATCCAATCTTAAAGTTATCATATTATCACCTCCGTAATACACTATGTAATACAAAATGATTGGTCAGTCAATACCATACAACCCAGTAACATGTCACTCACATGTTGATATTGATTCTCAGAACAGTGTTTTCTGGACATGGGCCGGAGGCTCGGGCCGGAACCACCGGCAATGATTATCGCCTGGATCATGATAAACACCTAAAAAACAAAAAAGGATTGTCAACCGAAGCTGAAAACCCTTGATATGATTGGCTGGGTGACTAGGATTCGAACCTAGATTGACGGAGTCAGAGTCCGTAGTCCTGCCATTGGACGATCACCCACCATGACTGAATGTCCGGGGTATATACACCAAAGGCCCATACGTGTCAAGAAATTTTTGGTTATTTGCCATACATGTGAGATGCAGACTTGATCCCGGCAAATGAAATCTGGTAAAGAGGTATCCATGGTAAAAGAAACGCAATACCGGGTGTGTGATGAAAAAATACCGGTGCTCAAAGCCGGATTAAAGAATCTGAAAACTGCTGCCCTGGCCTTTTCCGGTGGAGTGGATTCAACCTTTCTTCTGGCGGTGGCAGCGGCATCCGGCCTGGAACGGCTGGTGGCGGTGACCGTGGATTCAGCATTTGTGCCCAGAGAGGAGATCCGGCGGGCAAGGCAGATGGCTCAGGACCTGGGGGTGGACCACCAGGTCCTGGATGCCGATATCCTGAACGTGCCCCGGGTGAAGGAAAATTCTCCTGAGCGCTGCTATCACTGCAAAAAAATGGTGTTTTCCCTGATAAAAGATGCTGCAGACAAGGCCGGCATAGCCCATCTGGTGCACGGGGTGAACACAGATGATATGGCGGATTTCCGGCCGGGCATGCAGGCTGCCGTGGAACTGGGATTTCTTTCCCCGCTGCTGGATGCCGGGTTTTCAAAGCAGCAGATCCGGATCTGTTCCAGGCAGATGGGCCTGTCTGCATGGGATCTGCCTGCCCAGTCCTGCCTGGCCACCCGGATTCCGTGTGGAGATCCCATAACCGCTGAAGCCCTTAAGAAGATTGAACAGGCAGAAGCCTTTATAAAATCCCTGGGCTTTGTCCATGTCCGGGTGCGTTGCCACGGCAGTCTGGCCCGCATTGAAACAGATGAAGGGTCCATAAAGCCTATGGTCAATATGCGGCAGCAGATTTCAGCAGCCCTCAAAAATTTGGGATTTGCCTTTGTGAGCCTGGATATGGATGGCTACCGCACCGGAAATATGAACCCACGTGAATATTAATCCGATGATACCACCGGCTTTGACTTGCTGGTTCCATGAATACATGCGTATCGGCGGTATAGGGGGATATGTAAAATCCCCTGTCGGCCGTTTCTTTGGGTGATAAAAAAATAAAAGCGCAGCCGAAAACCTGCGGCTGCGCTTGTGGATGATGCGCTTATGGGTTGGTGGGAGGGTCCAAAATGTTTCCGGTCAGATCCCACCCGCCGGATTGATTCACACCGACCTTTCTTTGCAGCGGATTTACCGGACCTGGATCTCCAGATTGTTGAAAAAAAAGGATATTTCAAAGGCTGCGGTTTCCGGGGCATCAGATCCGTGGACCACATTTTTTTCAATGTCTGTGGCATAGTCCCGCCTGATGGTGCCTTCTTCAGCTTCCTTGAAATTGGTGGCACCCATGAGTTTGCGGTTTTTTGCGATCACATCTTTGCCTTCCAGAACCATGACCACGATGGGACCCGAGGTCATGAAATCGGTGAGGCTGTCGAAAAAGGGGCGTTCTTTGTGCACAGCATAAAATCCTTGGGCCTGGGTTTTGGTGAGCTGGAGCATTTTCATGGCAGCGATTTTGATGCCTGCTGTTTCAAATCGCTTGATGACATCACCGATGACGTTTTTGGCAACCCCGTCGGGTTTGATAATGGACAATGTTCTTTCCACGTGCGGTTTTCCTTTCTGTAAATTTTAAAGTATATGGTGAAACAGGGCCGGTGGCTGCGTATGCAGTACAAGACCCCCTAAATATTATGATACTGCCTGAACAGGGTTGCAAAAATACCACATACCTGTATTATAAGTCAACATGATGGCGCATTCAGATATTGTGAAAATCGGTGTAACAGGATCTGCAGGGTCTGGAAAAAGCCTTGTTTTAAAGGCATTTTCATCCCTGGGCCTGGTGATCCTGGACTGTGACCAGATTGCAAGACAGGTGGTGGCCCCCGGACAAAAAGGGTATGAGGGTGTGAAGAAACTTTTCGGACCTCAGGTGGTAACACCTGATAAAACCCTGGACCGGGCCGGAATGCGGCGCATGATGATGGACAGGCCCGATCTGCGCCGGCAGCTTGAAGCCCTGCTGCACCCGCTTATTTTTGCATCATTGTTCCGGCAGATGGCAGCAGCGGATTATGGCCCGGAAAAGGCCTGTGCTGTAGAAGTGCCCCTGCTGTTTGAAACAGGCATGGAAAAAAAATTTGATGTTGTGGTTGTTGTGGCGGCCCCTGAAGATGCACTTGCCCGAAGAATAGCTGAAAGGGACAAGGTGGGTTTTGCAGAGGCAAAAAAAATTTTGTCTTTACAGATGGACCAGAAACAAAAGATGGCGCAAGCAGATTATGTGATTCAAAATCAGGGAAGACCGGGTGAAGTCTTTGAATCTGTTGCCGATCTGTATGCTGAAATCAAAAAAGAGTTCTTGACAACAAAAAATTAATGCACTATTAGTCAGAACGTTATCCAGAAAATACCAGCCATCTGTCTGCATTTTTGTAAGTGCTTGAAATTTCCAGACTATCGAACGGTATCCCTTATAAACACAATTGATCCTTGCCAGTGATCCGTGAAAACCGATTAAAAAAAATACCGAAACAAAAACCATGCCGGCATTCAGAAAAAATATTAACATGTGGGAGCACGAATGAATCTTGTAGACCTTAACAAAATGAAAATCAGTGAGCTGACCAAGCTTGCAAAAGAAAACAATATCAAAGGGATCGGCGGATTAAAAAAACAGGAATTGATTTTTGCTCTGCTCCAGGCCAACATAGAAAAAAGCGGCCAGGTATATGGTGAAGGCACCCTGGAAATTCTGCCGGATGGATTTGGTTTTCTGCGGGCTCCGGGATACAATTATCTGCCCGGTCCGGATGATATTTATGTTTCACCTTCCCAGATCCGGCGGTTTAATCTGAGAACCGGGGATACCATCTCCGGCCAGGTGAGGCAGCCCAAGGACTCAGAAAGGTATTTTGCTTTGCTCAAAGTGGAGGCGGTCAATTTCCAGAGCCCTGAACTGGCGGCTGAAACCATTTTGTTCGATAACCTGCTGCCCCTGTATCCGGAGCGGAAAATGCATCTGGAGGCGGAATCAGACAACTATTCCATGCGGGTGATTGATCTGATGTGCCCTGTGGGTTTCGGCCAGCGGGGGTTGATTGTTTCTCCGCCCAAGGCAGGCAAGACCATGCTGTTGCAGAATATTGCCAATTCCATGATCGCCTCCCACAAAAGCATTGTTCCCATGATTCTTCTTATTGATGAACGCCCTGAAGAGGTCACGGACATGACCCGGTCCGTGGATGCGGAAGTGATCAGTTCCACCTTTGACGAGCCTGCAGAGCGCCATGTGCAGGTGGCGGAAATGGTGATTGAAAAAGCCAAGCGCATCGTGGAACAGGGCCACGACGTTGTGATTCTCCTGGATTCCATCACCCGCCTGGCCCGGGCTTACAATGCGGTGATGCCCCCCTCCGGAAAAATTCTGTCCGGTGGTGTGGATTCCAATGCCCTGGACCGGCCCAAACGGTTTTTCGGGGCCGCCCGGAACATTGAAGACGGCGGCAGCCTTACCATCATTGCCACAGCCCTGGTGGACACGGGCAGCAGAATGGATGAGGTGATTTTTGAAGAATTCAAGGGCACCGGCAACATGGAGCTGGTTCTGGACAGAAAGCTGGCTGACAAGCGGGTGTTTCCGGCCATTGACATTAACAAGTCCGGCACCAGAAAAGAGGAACTGCTGCTGGATCCCATGACCTTGAACCGGGTCTGGATCCTGCGAAAATTGCTGTCCAGTTTAAATTCTGTGGACAGTATGCAGTTTTTACTTGAAAAAATGCAGGGAACAAAGGATAATAAAGAGTTTCTGGAATTAATGAATTCTTGAGCATAATTTTTATGAATCAGCTGTCTTGCCAAAAAGACTGATCCAAGGAGTGATAGGTAAAATGAAAAAAGAAATACACCCCAACTATGTTAGAACCACAGCTTCCTGTGCCTGCGGTGCCACTTTTGAGGTGGGCTCCACCAAAGAAAATATCAAGGTGGAAATCTGTTCCAGCTGCCATCCTTTCTTCACCGGAAAACAGAAACTGGTGGATTCAGCCGGCCGCATCGACCGGTTCAAAAGAAAATATGCCGGGTTTGATGCAACCAAACTTGTATAACTTTATATCCAGTGGAATTTTACAAAGGGGGCTTGCCTTGGGGCACCCCTTTTGGATTTTTTGCGCATGATTGAAAAATTAAAAGGCATTGAGGAACGGTATATAAAACTGGAACATCTCCTGAGCGACCCTGAGGTGATAAAGGACCAGCACAAATACCAGAAATATGTTAAGGAACACGGCGAACTCAACCGGATCGTTCCGGTGTTCAGGACCTATGAAGGGGTTATGGCGGAACTTTCAGAGGCCAGGGAACTGCTCAAGGATACAGACCCTGATATCCGGTCCATGGCCAGAGAAGAGATTGCCTCGCTGGAAAAGCAGATGGAAACCCTGACATCCAGACTCAATACCTTGCTCATGCCCAAAGATCCCAGGGATGAAAAAAATGTGATTCTGGAGATCCGGGCCGGTACCGGCGGAGAAGAAGCCGGTATTTTTGCCGGAGACCTTTTCAGAATGTATTCCCGGTATGCAGAGACCAGAAACTGGAAAATTGATATTATCGAGAAAAACGATTCCAGTGCCGGCGGGTTCAAAGAAGTCGTGTGTCTGGTGCGGGGCAGGGGGGCCTTCGGTGCCTTTAAGTTTGAAAGCGGCACCCACCGGGTGCAGCGGGTCCCTGAAACCGAAACCCAGGGCCGGATCCACACCTCTGCGGTGACCGTTGCCGTGCTGCCCGAGGCCGAAGATGTGGATATCGAAATCAATCCGGCAGATATTAAAGTGGATGTTTTCCGGGCATCAGGTCCGGGGGGGCAGTCCGTCAACACAACCGATTCCGCGGTCAGGGTCACCCACGTACCCACAGGGGTGGTGGCCACCTGCCAGGATGAAAAATCCCAGCATAAAAACAAAGCCAAGGCCATGAATGTGCTGAAATCCCGCATCCTGGATGCCAGGATGCAGGAAGAAGAAGCAAAGCGGGCAGCCGACCGCAAAGGCCAGGTGGGAACCGGGGACAGAAGCGGGCGCATCCGCACCTATAATTTCCCCCAGGGCAGGATGACCGACCACCGCATCGGACTGACCCTGTATAAACTGGACAGCATCATGGAGGGGGATATCCAGACCATTATCGATGAATTGAAAACCCACCACCAGGCCCGGGCATTGCAGGAAAGCCCCACCCTTGCGTAATGGAATGGACCGTATTCAAGCTGGTTGCCTGGACAGAAACCTATTTTAAAAAACACGGGATTGACAGCCCCCGCCTGACCGCTGAAATTCTGCTGGGATTCTGCCTGGGAATCCGGCGCCTGGATCTGTATCTGCAGCACGATCGGCCCCTGGAGAAAGGGGAATTGACACGGTTCAAGGCCTTGATTCACCGGCGCTTAAACCATGAACCAGTGGCCTATATCACCGGCGAAAAAGGATTTTTTGAATCCCGGTTCCAGGTGAAACCCGGTGTGCTCATTCCCAGACCGGATACGGAAACCCTGGTGACAACCACCCTGGATCTGCTGGCCCGGGAACCTGAAAATGAAAAAACCATCCTGGAGCTGGGCGCAGGCTCCGGCGCCATTGTTGTGTCTTTGGCAAAAGCCGCCCCCCGAAACCGGTTTTTTGCCGGCGATATTTCAGAAGCAGCCCTGGACGCGGCCCGGATAAATGCCGGTCAGGCAGGCACCACAACTATTTGTTTTTTCAAAGGGTCCTGGTTTTCTCCTCTGGCCCCGGGTCCTGTTTTTGATATCATTGTATCCAACCCGCCTTATATCCCCACCAGCGATATCCCCGGTCTTGCACCGGAGATAAAGGACCATGAACCGGTGTGTGCACTTGACGGCGGGCAGGACGGACTGGATTGTATCCGGAAGATTCTGGCATCTGCCTGTGATTATCTTGTGCCGGGGGGACATGTGCTTCTGGAAACAGGGTTCGACCAAAAACATAAAGTTACGGCTTTTGCAAAAACCTGCCAAGGATATGACACCATAGCATTTGTTAAAGACCTGGCCGGCCATGACCGGGTGGTGCACCTTAAAAAAAAAATTGATTAATTGTCTGGTTTTTGCTAAACTTGATAGGATTTGTGAAGATTATTAAAACACACACCCATGGACCCGGGGTCCGGTGCTTGTAACAAAGTTGATTTCCGGGAATGAAATGGGTGAAGGACAAAAAACCATTAGAACAATTTGGAGAACAAATGGCTTACATTACGATCAGAGAACTTTTGGAAGCAGGTGTGCATTTCGGACACCAGACAAAACGCTGGAACCCCAAAATGAAAAAATATATTTTCGGGGCCAGAAACGGCATTTACATCATTGACCTGCAGCAGACGGTCAAACTGTTCAAACAGGCCCATGATTTTATCAAGGGTGTTGCCGCCGAAGGCAAGGATGTCCTGTTTGTGGGTACCAAAAAACAGGCATCAGAAGCGATTTATGAAGAAGCCAACAGAGCGGAGATGTTTTATGTTGAAAACCGCTGGCTGGGGGGGATGCTGACCAATTTTCAGACCATTAAAAACAATATCACCCGGTTTCACTTTCTCAATTCCATTGAAAATGACGGCACCCTTGAAAATTATCCCAAAAAAGAACAGTCCAAAATGCTCAAGGAAAAAGAAAAACTGGAATTTGCCATCGGCGGGATCAGCAATATGAAAAGGCTGCCCTCCGCCATTTTCATCATTGATCCCAAAAATGAAGCCATTGCGGTAAAAGAGGGCAAGCGTCTGGGCATTCCCATTGTAGCGGTGGTGGATACCAACTGCGACCCGGATGATATCGATTATGTAATTCCCGGAAATGATGACGCCATCAGATCTATCCGTCTGTTTACTTCCCGCATTGCAGATGCCTGTATTGAAGGCCGCCAGATCTATGAAGAAAAGATGCAGGCCCGGGAAGACGGCGACACAAAAGAAGATACAGATACAGGTGAGAAGAAAGTTGCCATTGAAGTCGTGTCAGACGGCAGTGACGGGCCGGTTGTGGAAAAGATCAAACGAAAAGTCACCCCGGCCGAATCAGTTGAAGAAAAAGTCACCCCGGCTGCACCAGTTGAAGAAACGGTTGAAACTGAATAACATAAATTTAGGAGCAAATATAAAATGGCTGATATTTCCGCAGCAATGGTAAAGGAACTCAGAGATGCGACGGGTTCGGGTATAATGGATTGTAAACGGGTGCTTGCCGAAGCAGACGGCAACATGGAAAAAGCCATCGAGCTTTTACGTAAAAAAGGCCTGGCCAGGGCTGCCAAACGGGCCGGCCGTTCCACTTCAGAAGGGGTTGTCTATTCCTACATCCATACCGGCGCCAAACTCGGGGTGCTGGTTGAAATCAATTGTGAATCAGATTTTGTGGCCAAGACAGAGGATTTTCTCACCTTTGCAAAGAACATTGCCATGCATATTGCTGCTGCAAATCCTGCCGGTCTGACCCCTGATGATGTGGACAAAACTTTGGTGGAAAAAGAGCGCGAAATTTTCCGCGCCCAGATGCTGGAAGAAGGCAAACCTGAAAACATCATCGACAAAATTGTGGACGGCAAGGTGGAAAAATTCTACAAAGAGGTCTGCCTCATGAGCCAGCAGTATGTGAAAGATCCCCAGAAAACCATAGAAGATGTTGTAAAAGAAACCATCGGCAAGATTGGTGAAAATATCCAGATCAAGAGATTTGCACGCTTCCAG
>JAABRW010000426.1 GCA_011390695.1 Desulfotignum sp. | reverse complement strand
CCGGGTGCAGTCTGCCATACGCATGGACCAGATTGCCGAACCCTTTATCCGGAGAAAAGCCATCCGCCACCTTGAAAAAGGCCGGGTGGTGATTTTTGCCGCTGGCACGGGAAATCCGTATTTTACAACAGATACGGCAGCTGTGCTCCGGGCCCATGAAATCCGGGCCCAGATTCTGTTCAAGGCAACCCAGGTGGACGGGGTCTACGACAAAGACCCGGTGGTGCATGAAGAAGCAGTGATGTTTGATGAATTGTCCTATATGCGGGTGATTGAAAAACAGCTTCATGTCATGGATATGACAGCCATCTCCCTTGCCATGGAGCATGACCTGCCCCTCCAGGTGTTTGATCTCCATAAGAAGGACAATATCCGCAGGGCGGTTATGGGAGAAGATATCGGTACCCGGATATACAACAAATAGCCAGAGACCAGGAAAATTAGGCTGGATGCCGGCACCAGAATCCCGGCATTCCGGCCTGAGAAAATTGGTGAACAAATTGGAAAAATTTGGGGTCTGACCCCAAATGTCATGACCCCAAATGTCAAGGATGGGCTGCGATGATTGATGAAGTGATAGAAGAAACCAGAGACAGGATGGGAAAAACCGAAAAGGTGTTTGTCAAGGAAATGACAAAAGTCCGCACCGGAAGGGCTTCCCAGACAATGCTGGACAATGTGAAAGTGGATTACTACGGTACCCAGACCCCTTTGCCCCAGATGTCCACCATATCCATACCTGAAAGCCGGTTGATTACGGTGAAACCCTGGGATATCAGTGTGATCAATGCCGTTGAAAAAGCCATTCACAAGGCCAATCTCGGGTTGACCCCCTCCAATGACGGCAAACTGATCCGGATTTCCATCCCGCCTTTGACCGAGGAACGCAGAAAAGAAATTGCAAAAAATGTGTCCAAAATCTGTGAAGAGCATAAAGTGGCCATACGCAATATCCGCAGAGATTCCAATGAAATGCTCAAGGACCTCCAGAAGGATGGTGATATCTCTGAAGATGACAGCTTCAAGGGGCAGAAAATGGTCCAGGAACTGACCGACGAATACATCCAGCGCCTGGATGATATTTTTGCCCGAAAAGAAAAGGAAATCCTTGAAGTCTGATGCCCCTGGAACATCCGGTCTGGATCTTTCCAGACTGCCGGTCCACGTGGCCATTATCATGGACGGTAACGGCAGATGGGCCAAAAAACGGCTCATGAACCGGGTTTTCGGTCATGAAAAAGGATCCCGGACTGTCAGAACCATTGTAACTGCCAGCAGAGAACTGGGCATCCAGTATCTGACCCTGTATGCGTTTTCCACTGAAAACTGGGCCAGGCCGAAGTCCGAAGTTTCTGCGCTTATGCAGCTGCTGAAAAAATTTCTGGTGTCGGAACAGCAGGATCTGATGGAAAAAGGCATCTGTCTGCAGGTGCTGGGCCAGATGGAAAAACTGCCTGAAGAGGTCAGAAAAAAGGCCCTGGAAACCATAGAGGTAACCAGAAACAACCGGGAAATGACCCTTAACCTGGCCTTGAGTTACGGCAGCCGCCAGGAAATCACCCATGCTGTGCAGGCGGTTGCACAAAAAGTTGCAGCAGGAGAACTTCCATCAGAAGATATCTGTGAAAAAACCGTGGCTGATCATCTGTATACCAGCGGTATGCCGGATCCGGATCTTGTCATCAGGACGTCAGGGGAATTTCGGCTGTCCAATTTTTTGCTCTGGCAGTCTGCCTATGCGGAAATCTTTATCACCCATACCCTGTGGCCGGATTTTACCAGGGATGAATTTATTGATATTTTAACCAATTACCAGAAAAGGGACCGACGGTTCGGTAGAGTGGAATGCAGCATGCCCAGCGATGGATCACCACAATAATTCTGGCGCCGCTGATCTTATGGATTCTGATCAAAGGCACCCCCGTACTTCTGGCTGTCCTGGTTTTCACAGTGGCTGCCTGTGCCATCCGGGAATACCTGCGCATTATTTTCAGCCGGGAAGACGGCCCTGTGTCCCTGGCAATAAAAACCATTTCCTATATTACCTGTTTTTTTCTGGTGGCAGGGGCAGGAACCGGTTCCTGGCAGTTCATGTTTCTGGTTCTGGCCCTGAACTTTATTCTTTTGTCCGTGTTTGTTCTGTTCCGGTTCGCTTCCCACACCCATGTGTTTGATATCATAGCCAGACAGGTTCTGGGCATTGTCTACATTCCCCTTTCTCTGTCTTTTCTGCTCTTTTTGAGAGATGCACAGGACGGGGTCTTCTGGGTTCTGTGGCTCCTGGTTGTGTGCTTTATCAATGATACCGGCGCGTTTTATACCGGTTCCTACCTGGGAAAACACAAGCTCTCCCCCCATATCAGCCCCAATAAGACCATTGAAGGGTCCCTGGGCGGTATTGCTTCAGCCATGACCGCAGGGGTGGCGGGTATTGTGATATTTTTCGGCCGGGTGGATCTGGCCCTGGTAATGCTGCCCTGTTCTTTTCTCATTGCTGTTGCCGGACAGATCGGGGACCTGTTCGAGTCTGCCTTGAAACGGGCCTCGGGCATCAAGGATTCCGGGCGTATCCTGCCGGGACACGGCGGCATGCTGGACCGGATTGACGGGCTTTTGCTGGCCATTCCCGTTTTGTACGGATACCTTATGGTGGCGGCATGAAGCATCTTTCCATCCTGGGGGCCACAGGGTCCATCGGCACATCAGCACTTGATATTGTCAGAATGCACCCGGACCGGTTTCAGGTAAAAGCCTTGACAGCTGCCAACAACCTGCCCCTGCTCTGCCGCCAGATTGCAGAATTTACCCCGGATATGGTGGCGGTGCTGGATGCTGCCAAAGCCGGAGAACTGGCCGGTATGCTCACAGGCCCCTGCCGGCCGGATATTCTGTTCGGAGACACAGGATATGTCCAGGCTGCTGCCTGGGATACCACGGATATTGTCCTGCTGGCCATGGTGGGATCGGCCGGACTGAAACCGGCCCTGGCCGCCATTGATGCACAAAAAGACATCGCCCTGGCCAACAAGGAAACCCTGGTAATGGCAGGAGACATTGTCATGGCCCGGGCCAGGGAAAAAAAGGTTTCTATTTTCCCTGTGGACAGCGAGCATTCAGCCATTTTTCAAAGTATCATGGGCAACCAGGTGCGGGATGTGAAACAGATCTTTCTCACCGCCTCGGGCGGTCCCTTCAGAAACACCCCCA
The DNA here is from genome assembly GCA_011390695.1 of Desulfotignum sp. The sequence continues at coordinate 4,019 of JAABRW010000426.1, read as the reverse complement.
AAGAGGGGTTTGCAAAGATTACCAGAGAAGATGCCCTGAACCACCCCAACTGGTCCATGGGAGACAAGATATCCATTGATTCAGCCACCCTCATGAACAAGGGCCTGGAGCTCATCGAAGCAGTTCACCTGTTTGACATCTGCCATGAAGACATCCAGGTGCTGATCCATCCCCAGAGTATTGTACATTCCATGGTGGGATACAGGGACGGGGCGGTCATGGCCCAGATGGGGGTGCCGGATATGAAACAGGCCATCGCCTTTGCCCTGTCCCTTCCGGACCGCCTGGACCTGGACCTGGGGTTTCCCGATTTTGCACAATTGCAGTCGTTGACCTTCCATGCGCCGGACAGCCTGCGGTTTCCCTCCCTGGAGCTTGCCAGGGAAGCCTGCAGGCAGAAAGGCTCCCTGCCCGCAGTGATGAATGCGGCCAATGAAGTGGCTGTCCAGGCTTTTTTAGACCGGCGCATGGGGTTTATGGATATTTTTCGTATTATTTCGGCCACCATGGCCTGCCATACCTGCATTGACAATCCAGATCTTTCAGGTATTATTGAAGCCGATCAATGGGCCAGGGCCAAAGCCGAATCCCTTATATAAACAAGAGAGGTAAAAGTGGGTCATTCTGCTGTCGCATTTGTTATTGTTATTGGTGTTCTGGTGTTCATCCACGAGCTGGGACATTTTCTGGCTGCCAGGTTTTTCAAGGTGGGCGTGGATGTTTTCTCCCTGGGGTTCGGCCCCAAAATATTTACAAAAAAACACGGCCGCACCGAGTACTGCATTTCCGCCATTCCCCTGGGGGGATATGTGAAAATGGTGGGAGAAGAAGCCGGCAAACCATTGGATCCAAAGGATACAGCCATTTCCTTTTCCCACAAACCCTTGTCCCACAAAAGTTTGATCGTGGCGGCCGGACCGGCATTTAATTTTCTGCTTGCCATTGTTATTTTTTATTTGCTGTATCAGTTCTCCGGTATCTATCTGGCAAAACCCGTTATCGGTGAGGTGCTGAACGATACACCGGCACAGGAAGCCGGGCTTATGCCCGGGGATGTGATCCAGAAAATTGACGGCAGGGATATCCAGTCCTTTGAAGACATTACACAGATAATCACCACCTCACAAGGGCAGGCTATGGATATGCAGGTGCGCCGGGACGGCCGGGTTGTAAACATATCCCTTACCCCCGAAAAAAGCGAGGCAAAAAATGTGTTCCAGGAAACCGTGGACCGGTATGTCATCGGCATCAAAAGCACCGGGGATGTGTTCCACAAATCTTTGAACCCGTTTCAGGCCATGGGCCGTTCCATTTCCGATACAGCCGGGCTGGTGAAACTGACCATTGTATCTGTGGGGAAAATGATCTCCGGCAGCCTGTCGGCGGATAACCTGGGAGGTCCCATAATGATCGCCCAGATGGCCGGGGAGCAGGCCAAAGCCGGGGCCGTGAATTTTGCCTGGTTTATTGCCCTGCTGTCCGTCAACCTGGGGATCATTAATCTGTTTCCCATACCGGTTCTGGATGGGGGGCACCTGATGTTTTTCGGAATCGAGGCTGTCACAAAAAAAAGTGTGAGCGAAAAACTGCGGGAAAAAATGATTCAGTTCGGGGCAGCCATCCTGGTGGCCCTGATGGTATTTGTTTTTTACAATGACATTTTACGGATTTTCAGTGGTGAATAAGATGGTTTATAATATTGAAACAGCATTGAAACCCCATTTGCAGGATGCTGAGGGGTCTGCACTGATCAAAAAAGCAGACACCTATTTTGGTATGTGTATCCAGTCGGCCCGCAGTATTCATATGGTGACCATTGAGGCGGATATTGCCAAAGATGACATGGAGCGGGTGCAAAGGGAAATTTTTACCAATCCGGTAACCCGGGTGTCATCTTTGAAACCGTTGGACATTGATTTTGACTGGTGCATCTGGATCGGGTTCAGACCCGGGGTAAAAGACAATCCCGGCGCCACTGCCATGGAGGCCATAGCCGATCTGCTGGGCAAGTCATTCAGGCCGGATGAAGGCATCTATACCTCCCGGCGCTACTGCCTGAAAGGGCAGAACCTGACCCGTCGAGATGTGGAAAAACTGGCAGAACAGCTGTTGTCCAATCCCATAATCCAGCGGTATAAAATTTTTTCCTGCGATCAGTGGGACCCGGTAAGAGGGGCTGATGTCAAACCGGCCCGGGTGATTTTGGACCATACCCCCTGTTTTGATTTTATTGACATCGATTCCGACCATACCCTGGCCCGGATCAGTGACCAGCGGAATCTTGCCCTGAATGCCAGGGATATTCCCATTATCAGAAACTATTTTCTGGATCCCGATGTGCTGGCACAGCGGCGGAAAATGGGGCTTTCCAAACCCACGGATGTGGAACTGGAATATATCTCCCAGGCCAGAAGCGACCATTGCAACCACAACACCTTCAATGGCATATTCCGGTACAAGGATGTGCTCTCCGGAAAGGAGACCATTGAAAATTCTTTGTTCAAGACCTATATCCAGCAGCCCACCCTGGCCTTGAAGGAAAAAAAAGACTGGGTGGTGTCCGTGCTCTGGGACAATGCCGGGGTAGGCGAATTTGACGAACAAAACAATTATGTGATCACCGGTGAAACCCATAACTCTCCTTCCAACATGGAAGCCTATGGCGGGGCCATCACCGGCATTGTGGGCGTATACAGAGACCCCATGGGAACCGGTCTGGGCTCCAGACTGTTCATGGGCAGTTTCGGGTTTTGCGTGGGGGATATCTCCTATGACGGCCCTTTGAAACCCCCTTTGCACCCCAGGCGCCTGTTGGACGGGGTGGTTGAAGGGGTCAAGGACGGGGGCAACAAAAGCGGGGTTCCCACCACCTTCGGCCAGACCCTGTTCGATCCGGGTTACATGGGCAAAAGCCTGGTGTTTGTAACAGCCCTGGGCATTATGCCCAAACAGGTGGCAGGCAGGCCCAGCCATGAAAAGAAAACCGCGCCCGGGGATCTGATCATCATGAGCGGGGGCCGGGTGGGCAAGGACGGTATCCACGGGGTGACCGCCTCCTCGGAAAGTTATTCAGAAAACACCCCGGCCGGGCATGTGCAGATCGGGGATCCCTATACCCAGAAAAAAATGCATGATTTTCTCCTTGTGTGCCGGGATGAAGGTCTTATCCGGTTTATCACCGATAACGGCGGGGGCGGGCTGTCCTCTTCCATCGGCGAATCCGCCATGATATCCAACGGGTGTGTGGTGCACCTGGACAGGGTGCCCTTGAAATACCAAGGCCTGGACATGTGGGAAATCTGGGTGTCTGAATCCCAGGAGCGCATGACCATTGCAGTTTCCCCCGCCCACCTGGACCGTTTCATGGCACTCTCGGACGAGCATGGTGTGGAAAGCACGGTGATCGGTGAATACACCGATTCCGGCAAACTGCACATATTATATAATGATAAAACCTGTGCCTATGTGGACATGGATCTTTTAGACAAGGGATTTCCCGCCTGGGAGTTTGATGCTGTCTGGCTGCCCCCTGAAGCCCGGGGGCTTTGTGAACCGGTGATCCGTACCCCGAAAGACTTCAACCGCCTTTTGACCGCCATGCTGGAACGGCCCAACATCTGTTCCAAGGAGTGGATCATCCGCCAGTATGACCATGAGGTCCAGGGCGGTTCGGTCATCAAGCCCCTGGTGGGGGTGAACCACAATATTCCGTCTGATGCGTCTGTTACACGGCCGGTGCTCACCGGCAAAAAAGGCCTGGCTTTTTCCCAGACCCTGCTGCCCTGGTATTCCAAAATTGATGCCTACCATATGATGACCTGCACCATTGATGAAGCGGTACGCAGACTCATTGCCGTGGGCGGCAGTTTTGCCCATATCGGGGGGGTGGACAATTTCTGCTGGCCCAACATTGCGTATGATGCCCGGACCAATCCGGACGGCACTTTTAAGGCGGCCCAGCTGGTAAGGGCCTGCCGGGCCCTGAAAGACGCGTGTGTGGCCTATGAAATTCCGCTTTT
>JAABRW010000425.1 GCA_011390695.1 Desulfotignum sp. | reverse complement strand
TTTGCCGGCACCGTTGGGACCCACCACCCCCACGATGGCGCCCGGTGGAATGACAAAATGCATGTCTTCCACCAGCAGCTTGTCTTCAAATGCCTTGGTTACATGCTCGGCCACAATGACCTTGTCTCCCAGACGGGGTCCCGGCGGGATAAAGATCTCCATCTCTTTTTCCTGGTCTTTTGCATCTTTTTTGAGCAGGTCTTCATAGGCCTTGATTCTGGCCTTGGATTTGGCGCGCCTGCCCTTGGGAGACATGTTGATCCATTCCAGTTCCCGTTCCAGGGTTTTTTTGCGCTTGCCTTCTCCTTTCTGTTCGATGGCCAGGCGCTGCTGCTTCTGTTCCAGCCAGGAGGAATAGTTGCCTTTCCAGGGAATGCCTTCCCCCCGGTCCAGCTCCAGTATCCACCCGGCCACATTATCCAGAAAATACCGGTCATGGGTCACGGCAATGATGGTGCCTTCGTACCGGTTCAAATGCTGTTCCAGCCAGGACACGGACTCTGCATCCAGGTGGTTGGTGGGCTCATCCAGAAGCAGGATGTCGGGCTTGGACAACAGAAGCCGGCACAATGCCACCCGGCGCTTTTCCCCCCCGGAGATGACAGCGACGTTTGTGTCTTCCGGCGGACACCGCAGGGCATCCATGGCCATTTTCAACCGGGCATCCAGGTCCCAGGCATCCAGGTGGTCCAGCTGTTCCTGGATTTTGCCCTGGCGTTCGATGAGCTTGTCCATCTCATCATCTGACATGGGTTCTGCAAACGCTTCTGAAACCTTTTCATATTCCGCCAGCAGGTCCACGGTTTCCTGGACCCCTTCTTCCACAACTTCTCTGACGGTTTTTGCGGAATCCACCAGGGGTTCCTGCTCCAGAAACCCGATGGTATATCCCTTGGATAAAATGGTTTCCCCGGAAAACTCGGTGTCTTTTCCTGCCATGATCTTCAACAGCGAGCTTTTTCCCGAGCCGTTGAGGCCCAAAACCCCGATTTTGGCCCCGTAAAAATAAGACAGGGAAATATCTTTAAGTACCTGGCGCTTGCCGTGGAACTTGCTTACATTGATCATGGAATAAATAATTTTTTTGGTATCTTCTGTCATGTTTGTTTCCTTACCCTGTAACAGCGATGCATTCAATTTCCACCAGGGCATCCTTGGGCAGGCGGCCCACCTGAAAGGCGGATCGGGCCGGTTTGTGTCCTGCCAAAGCTTTTTCGTACACCGTGTTCATGCCGGCAAAGTCTTCCATGGATGCCAGAAATACGGTGGCTTTCAGGATTTTGTCCAGGCCGGACCCCGCAGCGGTCAGAACGGCAGCCACATTTTTCATGACCTGTTCGGTCTGGGCTTCAATGGTGTTTCCTGTGATTTCCATGGTTTCAGGATCCAGGGGGATCTGGCCGGAGGCGAACACCAGGTTTCCCTGGACAATGGCATGGCTGTAGGGACCGATAGCTGCAGGTGCTGTGGGTGCAGTGATAATATTCATGAAATCTCCTTAAACGGTTTGGTTGGTTTGTATTTTATATGAAAGCCGTCAGCCTTCAGTACTCAACTAAAAGCTAAAAGCTAACAGCTAACAGCTAACAGCTAACAGCTAAGAGCTAATGATACTGGCTGATGACCGGTTCTTTCAGAATCATGTCAATGGCTTCTTTTGCTGCCCCGGCCACCCGGGGAAAACTCTGGTCGATTTTGGCGACCTGGCGCAGGTTTTCTGCGGTGCGCAGGATCAGTCTTGCAAAATCACCTTCTGCATAATCAGATCCGGCCATAAGGTCTTCCCAGGATGTGTCGTGGGCCCAGTAATACATGAGAACCGCGGGCTGGACAAAAAGGTTGGGCGCTGAAAATCCACTGGACAGCAGTTTCATGGCAAAGGGCTTCAATCCTTTTCTCACATCCAGAAAGCATTCCTTGAGCCGTTTGGGAAGGGCGCCTTCAAAAAGCAGGTCATCCTTGAACTCTTTTTCATTGACAAAGGCGGCCATGATGGCGGCCAGCAGCGCCGGGTCCTGGTCCGGCAGAAGGTTGAGCCTGATGCCCTGGGCCACCAGCAACGGGGAGTCAATTCTGAGTTTTGAGGTCCACAGCCCGTCTTCTGTGAGGCTGCCGTCTTCGGTGATAAAGCCTTCTTCAGCCATGAAATCCATGTGGGCCAGGAAATCGTTCCACAGGTGTGCCAGATCCTGGCCGAACCGCTTTCTGGCTGCTTTGGAGCGTTTTCTTCCCGCAGTGATGAGGTAGGAGGCAAATGAGTTGTCCAGCAGGGTACGGATCTGGTCAGGGGTATGGGAAAGCAGCAGGTTGAGGACCATGGAAAAATCAATTTTGATCTGGCTGTCCACATCCAGGGCAGGGGCATTCACCAGTGCGGCAATCTGTTTCACATCCATGAATTTGCCCGGCAGCACCAGGGCGAATCCCACATTGTCCATGCCCCGGCGGCCGGCACGGCCGGCCATCTGCTGGAATTCACTGGGGGTCAGGGACTGGAAATCCACGCCGTTATACCGGTCGGAATTCAAAATCACCACAGACCGGGCCGGAAAGTTCACCCCTGCCGCCACTGTGGAGGTGGCAAACATGGCATTGAGCAGCCCTTTTGCCATCAGGGTTTCCACCACCACCTTCCATGCCGGCAGATGGCCGCTGTGGTGGGCGGCACACCCTTTACGTTCCAGATCCCGGCAGTGGGGGTGCCCGCTCAGGTGGGGATTGCCCGCCACAAGTTCATCCAGGGTCTGCTTGAGGGCCGCTTTTTTTTTGGGGGTTTTGTTGAGCAGATCCGGGTTGCACAACCGCAGGGCCTGGTCGCACTCAGCCCGGGATTTTAAAAAAAAGATGGCAGGCAGCAGATCATATCTGTCCATGATGGCAAGGATTTGTCCAAAATCAGGCAGCCTTCCCGGTGGTGCCAGGACAGGTTGTTTTTTGCTGTTTGCATAGGCAAACACCTTGTCGTGGAGCTTTGGTGCGGGGCCGGGGGCTTTTTTCAGCAAAGGATACAGGGTGCCGGAGGGGTGCAGAAATATGGGATGCAGGGGAACGGGCCGCCGCTTGTTTTCCACAATGCAGCAGGGTCTGCCCCGGATGGCGGTCAGCCATCCGGCAATCTGGTCGGAATTGCCGATGGTGGCGGACAGCAAAAGCAAAGGTATGCGCACCGGCAGGTAGATCATGATCTCTTCCCACACCACCCCGCGTTCCGCATCCCCGAGAAAATGGGCCTCATCCAGGATGATCAGGTCGCAGTCCAGGCTTTCTCCCGTGTGCATGGCATCATACAGCTGGTTTCTCAGGATTTCCGTGGTACCGATGATGACAGCGGCATTTGTATTCTCTTTTATATCGCCGGTGAGTATCCCTACGTTCTCAGAACCGAACAACTGGGAAAACCGGGTATGGATGGAGTTGGTCAATGCCTTGAGCGGGGTGGCATACCAGATCCTGCCGTTTTTTTCCAGGGATTTTCTGGTCACTTCTTCGGCAATCCAGGTTTTGCCGGCACCTGTGGGGGCGGTCACCAGGCAGTCTGTTTTCTGGATGGCCCGGACGGCTTCCATCTGAAATGGATCCGGCACAAAAGGTTTGTCTTCAGGCACACCGATTTTTTCAAATATGCGTAAAAGCCCTTTGTCCGCACCAGGCTTCATGGGCGGTATGTTTTTTGGTTTTTGCCGGGATTTGTTTCCCCTGTGGTATCGGTTTGATTTCATATCACATGATTGTAATCATTATCAGCCAATTGTGCAAGACCTGTTACCGGCAGCCCCCATTCTCCCTATGGTGTCATCTCATAAGCGTCTTTCAGGGCCATGACATGGTTTTCCCAGATCCGGTTGAACCGGTCGGTGTCTGTGACCGGTTTTTTAATCATTGCCATGCAAAAATCCATCTGGGCTTTGGTGGTGCCGGGTCTGGCATACAGTTTCAAGGCGAATTCACTGAAATCTCTGATCATGACATCAAAGATCTGTTCCAGCAGGTCCGGGTCGATCTTGTCCATGTGATATTTTTCAATAATGAGCTGGCCATAGGCCACCAGGGTGAACAGTTCCCCCAGATAGAGCAGAAAATCCATGTTTTTTGCCTGGTCCTTGTCCGGGGTGGCTTTTGCAAGCATCCGGGCCAGCTGGTCAATCTGTTCTTTGAAGATGTTGATGTTGGGCAGATCCACACTGTCATAGGCCAGGTGGTAGTCATGGAACTGGATTTTGCCCAGGCCTTTTGTTGCTCCCTGGTTGAACAAAAATGTATCACATGCCGGATCATCGCGTCCGGGAATATCGGGAAATGTGCCGGGATTGAAAAAATAGTTGGCCATGAACTTGATGATCAGCGCCATGTTCACATGCACGGTGCCTTCGAGTTTGGGCAGAGACCGTATGTCTGTGGCAGCCATTTCAAAATAGGTGTCTTTTTCAAATCCCCTGGCTGCGATCACATCCCAGAGGAGGTTGATCACATTTTCCCCTTCACAGGTCACCTTCATTTTGACCATGGGGTTGTACAGCAGGTAGCGCCGGTCCTGTGCAGATGCACATCGAAAATAATCAGCAGCCCGCAAAGAAAAGATTTTCATGGCAGCCAGGCGGGTATAGGCATCCACAAAAAGCCTGCGGATATGGGGAAAATCAGTGACCCATCTGCCGTACAGGTTCCGTCCGGCCGCATGGTTGAGCCCTTCGTAAAAAGCATGGGTGCAGATGCCGATGGATGCCCAGCCCAGGTTGAATTTTCCCACGTTAATGGTGTTCAGGGCACTGTCCCAGGCAGCCCGGCCCGTGGACATGATCTGTGCATCGGTAACAGGATAGCCGTTCAGGGCATATTCCGCCACATATCCTTCCCAGTCCACCACGTTCTGGACCAGATCATAATTGTCATGGCCGGGATCGGCTGCAAAAAAGACATATTCATCAGTTTCCGAATTTTTGCCAAAGGTGGATACAATCCCGGCCGGGTTGGCATTGCCAATATAGTATTTGCCGCCGTCCGCCACGTATTTTCCGTCTCCCAGAGGGGTCAGGGCCATGTCAGAGGCATAGAGATCTGCACCGTGGTCTTTTTCAGACAGGCCAAAGGCAAAAATATGGCCATCTTTTAGAAGCTGTGCGGTTTTTTCTTTTATGTCTTCATTGTCCGCCATCCAGATGGGACCCAGTCCCAGGATGGATACCTGCCAGGTATACCAGTGGGCAAGGTTGTAGAACCCCAGTATTTCATTGAAATCACAGATGCGCCGTGTGTCCCACCGGGCGTTGTCATTGTCTACGGCATATTTTTCCGGGGTGAGCAGGGTGGCAAAAATCTGGTTTTCCTTTAAAAAATCCAGAAAATCCTGGTACCAGACCCGCTGGTGAAAATCTTCTTTTAATCTTTTTTTGCCCCGGTTCTCAAAAAAAGCTATGGTTTTTTCCATGATCTGCCTGGATGCCGGATCCAGATGGTCGTAGGTGGCGGTTTTGGGATTGAATAAAATCATACTGTGTTTCCTTTTTATATGAAAGTTAATATCTGCCTGCTCATACTTTCATTTTTGGTTGTGCCCGCCAGGGCATGGGTGTTATATAGTTTTTACCCGTCCCAGCCGGTGCATGGCCAGGCCGGAGCCCACAATGAGCAGACCTCCGGCAAAAAGATGCCAGGAGACCGGTTCCATAAGAAAGACAATGCCCACAACCGCTGTAAACAAGGTTTCACTGGACATGTAGGCGGCCCCTTCAAAGCCCCTGCAGAAGAAAAACCCCTGGTTCATGAGCAGCTGGGCAGCCACGGACACGGCAATGATCCCTGCGATCATTGCCCATTCAACAGCAGATGCAGGAACAATCGGGTGGGAGAGGCAATAGGGAAGGGTGGCCAAAGTGCCCATGGTGCAGAAATAAAAATAGATGATCACCGGCCCGTTGTGCTCCCGCAGAGACCTGATAATGGTGACAGTGAATCCGGCCAGCAGCGCCCCGATAATGGCCATGGCCTGGCCCAGGGCATTGGCGGACAGCCGGAAATCAAACAGAATGGCCACCCCTGTCAGGAGCACGGCAATGCATGCAATCTGCAGCCGGTTCACCTTTTCTTTGTATATGATGAACCCGAAAAGGGCGGCAAAGGCAGGATAGGAATAAAACAGCACCACTGCCGTGGACATGGGCAGGGTACGCAGGGCAGACACCACAAAGAAAAAGGCCAGAGACCCGGCACAGCCCCTGAGTACCAGCAGCGGGATTTTGTGTCCTTTAAAGGGATTTCTTCTGCGGCTGAACACGGTTGTCAGTACCAGCATCCCGCCAAAGCAGCGGATAAACCCAAGGTGCCAGACCGTGTAATGGTCCGGCATCAGTTTGACCATGGTGGACATAAGGGTGAAAAAAAGGGCGGCAGACAGCATGAACAAAGGTCCGGCAATCCGGGCATCCATGAGAACGGTGCGGGTTGTGGATGGCTGCATATGTGAACGTCCTTGAGATTCATGGTTCCGGCCAGATGTGTAAAATAGACCCGGCATCCATATCTGTCAAACAAATTTTGGTACAGTATCAAAAATGGATTGTATGGGAACAAGTCTTTGGGCAAGCCCGGGATATGCTAACTTGCGGGATCAGAGATATTGTAATGGGCGCTGACCCTCTTGAATGAATCCTCAATCTTGAGTTCAAGCTGCGCCAGTTTAATTTCTGAAAACCCAAAAAAATTTGCTTCAGCTGTTATAGAACTATCTGACAGAGCGCTGGCTGGAGTCGTCTTGCTGTTACTGGCTTTTACCTTGTTACAGGTCTTGTTCACCAGTCGTAAAATTATTAACGGTATGTTCGCAGGGTCTATTTTTTTGTCATGATGCTCTTTTGCCACCTGGCAATATTGTGAAGGGATATTCCATTTTTTCAACAGTTGGTATCCCTGTTCAGCATGCTGGGTTTTAATGATTTCATTGATGACTGCTTTTGACGGTATGAACGTAATTTCTTTTGAAAGCTTGATTTTTTCAATCACAGTGATGAGAAAAAGCTTGCCGATATCATGCATCAAGGATGCAAAAAACACCTCCTGTGTGGATTCCTCAAATCCTGCTTCCTTTGCAACCCACTGGCTCACCAGGGCACAGACAAGGGCATGCTGCCAAAGGTTGTTGCGGTAATTTTTGATAAAAACATCTTGGGTTGCGTACATTTTTTTCTGGCTCAGAATCATGACCATTTTTGTGATCTCATTCAAACCCATCCTGACAATGGCCTCCCTTATATTCATTACCTTTGAAAGGCCCCGGAAAAAAGAGGAATTTGCAATTTTCAGAATCTGGCTTGACATGGCAGGATCTACAATAATCAGTTTTTCTATTCTGGAAATAGAAACATCTGATTTTTGAATTTCCTGCTGGATTCTCAGCGCTGTTTTATCAAACGGCGGAAGGGTAACCCTGTCGGATTCAATAAAGTCCTCAATGATTTCCAGAAATGATTTATCACTGTGCAAAATTATCCTCCAAGCAGTCGTTTAATTTCGGCAAGGGGCCGGGGGGGAACCAGTCTCGGCAGGCACCGCAAAACCTCTTCAATGGTTGTGATTCCTTTGGCGGCCTTGTATATCCCATTTTCAAAAAGGGTTACCAGTCCGGCGCTTTGAATACTGATTTCCCGCAATTCATGGCTGGTACTGTTTTTCAGAACCGCATCCCTGACATGTTCATCCGGCAGGAGCATTTCATGGACGGCTATTCTACCGACATACCCGGTGTTTCTACAGTGTCCGCAGCCTTCTCCCCTGTGGAAGGATCCGCCGGAGAGTTCTTCACCCTGGTATCCCAAAAGTTTCATTTCACCCGCCCCGGGCATGTGTTTCTTTTTACAATTGGGGCATATTCTGCGCAGCAGCCTCTGGGCCAGCACACAATTGATGGTTGAGGAGATTAAAAATGGTTCTATTTTCATATTGATCAATCTTATCAGCGCTCCGATACTGTCTTCCGTGTGAAAGGTTGACAATACCTGATGTCCTGTCAGGGCCGCCTGGACTGCGATATCAGCGGAAAAAAAGTCCCTGATTTCACCAATGACGATAATATCAGGATCCTGCCGGACAATATGGCGCAGGGTTTCTTCAAAAGTAAGGTTGAGTTTTTCATTGATGGAGCACTGGCCGATCCCGTCGATGACATATTCAACCGGATCTTCTGCTGTTATGATGCTGTTGAGCGGTGTGTTGAGATATCCGATGCACGAGTAAACCGTTGATGTTTTTCCTGATCCTGTCGGCCCCGTGACAATGGTCACACCACTTGGTGCCATGAGCGCCCGTTCGATAAAATTTTCCTGCATTCTCGGGGGCATGCCGAGTTCTTCCACTGTCAAAAGCGTGTCCATTTTATTGATAATTCTAAATACAATTTTTTCACCATGGACCGTAATATAGGTGGAGACCCGCAAATCAACCTTGTATTCATTGAACTGGAAATCAATACGCCCTCCCTGGTGACGTCTTTTCTCAGTGATATCCAGTCCTGTCAGTATTTTGATGCGGCTGGCGATATGGGGCATGATATCTTTTGAGTAATCCTTGATATGGTGCATGATGCCGTCGATTCTGAATCTCACCCTGAACCTGTCGTGCATCGGTTCAATGTGGATATCACTGGCTTTTGCCCGTATACCGTTTATAATAATGGTATTGACAATACCCACAATGGATTCATCATCCATGGTCAACGGTTTTTTGTCCTTGTTCTGTTCCCGGATCATTTTCTGGATGGCAAAGTCGATGGAGTCGCGTTTTGTTATGGCAATTTCGATCTCTTTTTTAAAAATTGCCTGAACCGATTCCACAGTGGGTTTGTGAAGGGGGTCTGAAAATGCAACCAGGATTTTGTCTTCCTGCATTTTGATGGGAATGAACCTGTTTTGCATATAAAGTTTAAAAGGGACCTTCTGGAAAAGATCATGATCAAGTTCTATGAATTCCGGTTCTACAAAAGGAAACCCCAGCTGCAGGGAAAGCATTTCTATAACGGTTTTTTCATCAATGACCCGGTTGTCTATAAGAATATCCCCGATTTTTCTGTTGTTTTTTTCTTCATGCTGGACTTTCAAAGCCTTATCCAGGTCTTTTCTGGAAATATACCCGAGTTCCACAAGCAGTGTACCAACTTTGAGATTGTCCCTGTTCGCTTTAATGGCCAGGGTGATTTTTTCATCATCTACATAATCAAGCTCTTTGAGAACCTCCAGAAGGGGTCTGGGTGGTTGCAGCCGTTTTTGAATACGTCTGGCATAATTGATGTTTTCATTTGTAATATAGTTTTCTTTTAAAAGATAAAAAATTACCTTGCCCAGTTTTTCAGAAATCGAATTTTCGGTTGTTTTCGTGTCTGCCGCCATAATAGTTTCTTCCATCCGTATTAGAGATATCGCCAAAGAAACCCAAAGAGTTCCCCGTTATATACTTTGGCGTGGTTCCCTGTGTCAAGAAAAAGCCTGTATCTGCATGACAAAAGGCAATATATCCTTGCCTTGACAATGATGGCTTGTTACCATTACAACATACTGTTTATTCACAATGAAAAGGACAGACATGCACGTATCCCGCCTCAGTTTCAGGACATTGCAGGCAAGACTGCTGGTACTTTTGTTGATTCC